>JAYTNC010000146.1:0-2652 GCA_043748515.1 Gemmatimonadota bacterium
GATGATCCGCGACGGCATGGAGCTCGGCTACGCCATGGACGCGCTCGTCGCCGAGCGCGGCACCAAGCACGGCAAGGGCGCCGTGGGAATCCTCACCGCGGGGCGGATCGACCGGCAGGGCGCGTACGAAGTGCTCGTCACCTACGCGCTCGCGCCATTCGTCACACCCGAGCTCTACGCACGCTGAGCAACCCTCGCTACGCCTTGGGCGGGCGCAGCACGACCACCGGTCGCCCGGCCGACCTGATCAGCTTGTCAGCGACCGAGCCCAAGAAAATCCTCGAGATGCCGCGCCCCTGCGTGGCGATCGCGAGGCAGTCGGGGTCGGTCTCCTTCACATGATCGAGCAAGCACCGAGTGGGCGAGAGATCGATGCGCACGGTGACGGTCGTCTTGATGCCCACCTTGTGCAGGTCCGCCGCTGCGTCGTCGAGCGACTTCTTGGCGTGCACCGACTCGGCGTCCACTCCGAACGGATCGGGGCGGTCGGCCGCGAGCGTCGAGATCACGTCGCCAGGCACATACGGCGCGACGATCCGAATGAGGTCGATCTGGGCACCGAACGCGATCGCGAGGTCGCGGGCGATCGGCAGGATCGCGTTCGCGAGCGCACTGCCGTCGAGCGTGACGAGGATCCGGCGTGGCGTGAAGGTCTCGCCCAGGTGAGCATCGTTCTCCGGCAACACGAGCACGGGGCGGTGCGAGTGGCGGATGACCGAGTCGGCGACCGAGCCGAGCCAGTCGGGCGTGAAGCCGCCGGCGCCGTGCGTGGTCATGATCACGAGATCGGCATTGATGCGATCGGCGATGTCGGTGATGAGACCGGCCGGGCTCCCGTCCTCGGTGTAGGCCGTGACGCGGAGCCCCCATTCGGCGGTGATGCGACTGGCGGTGGCGTCGAGATAGTCGGTCGCGCGCTGGCGCAGCGCCTCGTCGGCGGCGAGCATGTCCTGCGAGAAGATCGCGCCTTCGGCGGTGGCGCCGACCACGGCGATCGGGACATGAGCGCGCACCAGGTGCACGCCGCCGCCGGCGCGGCGGGCGATGTCGGCCGCGATGGGGATGGCGCGCTCGGCGAGCGCCGAGCCGTCGAGGGGGACTAGGATCGTGCGCAGCATCAGCGACTCCGGGTGGAGGATCAGCGGGCGTCTACCTCGCCCACCTGTGTCCAAGGTACCATTGTTCACGCTGGAGCAGGTCGGAGTTCCCCTCAACGGCTGTCAGGTTACTTACCCGTGACACGATCCATCCCTGCCTTCCCCTTCGCTCTGCAGGAGCGCGTGCGCTGGAGCGACTGCGATCCGTTGGGGATCATCTATTACGGCTCGTATTTCCGCTTCTTCGAGGCGGCCGAGCACGAGATGTTCCGCCAGGCGGGATTGTCGTACGAGCTGATGCGCGTCCAGCATCTGGTGCAACTGCCGCGGAAGGCGTTCCACATGGAGTTCCACTCGCCCGCCGAGATGGACGAGCTGCTGGAGATCCGTGTGGGGGTGTCACGAATGGGCGTGAGCGCGCTGACGATGCGCTTCGAGGCGTTCCGCGCGCACGACCTGAAGCACCGCGCGTCGGGTACGCTGACCGTCGTTTGTGTGGAGAAAGCGCGCATCACGAAGCGGCCGCTCCCCGACTTCGTGAAGGACGCGCTCAGGCCGTTCCTGGTGCCGGCGGAATAGCGGCCCCGCCGGGCAGCGTCGGCACGCGGCTGCGCGGCTCCATCGACTTGCTCACTCGCTTCTGCAGGCGCTGCAACCCGTCGTAGGCGGCGTACTTGAAGGCGTCGGAGAGCGTCGGGTAGTTGAAGACGCATTGGATGAAATAGTCGAGCGTCCCCTTGAACTGGATCACGGCCGCGGGGATGTGGATCAGCTCGCAGGCGCCCTCGCCGACGACGCTCGCGCCGACGACGCTCTGGTCGTCGGTGCGGAAGACGAGCTTGACGAAGCCCTCGGTGTCGCCGGTGATCTGGCCGCGCGGATTGTCGCGGAACCAGGCCTTGCCGACCTCGACCGAGAGGCCTTTCGTGCGCGCTTCGTCCTCGCCGAGTCCGACGGTGGCGACCTCGGGGATGGTCCAGACGCCGTAGGGGAGGACCGCGGAGACGGCGGTCTTGTACTTGAGGTCGAAGGCGTGGCACATCGCCACGCGCGCCTGCTCCATCGCGGTCGACGCGAGGGCCGGGTAGCCGACGATGTCGCCGGCGGCGAAGATCTTGGGATTGCTCGTGCGGAAGTGCGCGTCGACGTCGACGAAGCCGCGGGCGTTGGTCCGCACGCCGGCATCGACGAGTCCGAGGTCCTGCGTGTTGCCCTCGCGGCCGGCGCAATAGAGGACGCAGTCGCCGACGATCTCCCGACCATCGCCGAGGGTGACGAGCGCGAGGTTGCCGTCGACGCGCACGCCGGTGACGGTGGCGTCGAGGACGACCTGCACGCCGAGGCGGCGCGTCATCTCCTGGCGCAGGGCGTCGGAGAGATCGGTGTCGAGTTGGGTGAGCAGGCGATGCTTCGCGTTCACGAGCGTGACGCGGACGCCGAGGGCGGCGAAGATGCTCGCGTACTCGCAGCCGATCACGCCGCCGCCGATGACGACGAGACGTCCGGGGATCGCGGTGAGCGAGAGGACGTCGTCGCTGTCGACGACGATCCGGCC
>JAYTNC010000147.1:0-9412 GCA_043748515.1 Gemmatimonadota bacterium
GAACGAACCAATGGAGCAAGCGATCATGGGCGTGACCAAGCAGGACATGTTCGGCGGCGACACGGGCGCGCAGCCCGCGCTGCCTGGCAGCTACGGCGAAGCGCCCAAGGGCTACCGGCTCCCCGACGCGACGCGCCTCGGCCACGTGGTGCTACAGGTCTCGGATCTCGAGCGTTCGCAGCGATTCTACGAGCATGTGCTCGGCTTCCGTGCGCTCAAGCGCGCGGGCGACACGGTGCGGCTCACCGCGCTCGCGAGCGATCGCGTGCTCGTCGAGCTGCGTGAGCTGAGGGGCGCGAAGCCGGTCGGTGGTCTTGGCCGGCTCGGTCTCTATCACTTCGCGATCCTCCTGCCCGACCGTCCCGCCCTCGCCCGCTTCGCCCGCCACATCGGCGAGATCGGCGCGCGCGCCGGCGCCGGCGACCATCTCGTGAGCGAAGCCTTCTACATGAACGATCCCGACGGGCTCGGCATCGAGATCTACGCCGACCGTCCGCGCGAGAGCTGGACGCGCATGGGGCGCGAACTCATGATGGCGACCGATCCGGTGGACATGAACGATCTGCTCACCGTCGCCGGTCCGCTGCAGTGGGTCGGCATGCCGAACGGCACCACGATCGGTCACGTGCATCTGCACGTCGGCGACATCGCGCAGGCGGCGGCGTTCTACTCGGAGGCGCTCGGCTTCGATCGCGTCGTGTGGAGCTATCCCGGCGCGCTCTTCCTTGGCGCGGGGGGCTACCATCATCACCTCGGCACCAACACCTGGGCCGCCGGTGCGCCTTCGGCCGCACTCGACGAGGCGAGGCTCGTGGAGTGGACGATCGAACTCCCCGCACGCGCCGACATCGACGCGGCGGCGGAGAGTGTTCAGCGCGCGGGCTTTGCGGTGACGCACGACGGTAGCGCGGCGGAACTCGTCACGCGCGATCCGTGGGGCACGCAGGTGCGGGTGCGCGCGACCGACGCCTAGCCGAGGTCGTTACGCGGCGGTCGCACGCCCGTGACGAGCGGGACCGACACTGCCATCATGCTCGTCACCATTCTCTCCGGCCTCGCCGCGCTGATCCTGATCAGCGCGCTCCTGTGGTCCGCCAACCGCGTCTCGTACCGCTGGCTGAAGGAGCGCACGCTCCGCGAGCGGCGGTGGGACTACAACATCTGCTGCGGCGAGACCGGCGACGGCGCGTTCGCCCATGTGCTCTGCAGCCACACGCTCGAGCATGTCGACGACCCGAAGGCGATGTTCGGGGAGCTCCGGCGCGTCGGGCTACGCGTGACGATCCTCGTGCCGCCGCTCTGGGACCTCGCGGCAGCGCTCAATCCGTTCGAGCATCGCGTGATCTTCCTGACCTGCGCGACGCGCCATGACGACCGGCTTCCGCCCTATGTCGCGTTCAGGCCGGCGCGGTGGCTTCAGTCGATCCGCGCGCAGCGGATCATCGCGCACTCGCCGGGCGCGCGACTGATGAAGGCGCTCGGGCTTCGCTGAGCGGCGTCAGAGCCTGCTGCCGACGTCGATCGCGATCGCGCGCGGCGCGGCATCGAACGGCTCCATGTGCACCAGCACCGATTGCACCCGCGGCATCGCGGCGCGGATCGCGCTCTTCACCTTGCCGCTCAGGACGTGCGCCTCGTGGAGCGGCATCTCGGGATCGGTCTGCACGTGGATGGTGACCCGGTAGGTCATGCCCGTCCGCCGCATCGCCAGCTTCTCGGTGGCGAGCACGCCCGGCACCGACTCCGCGGCGCGTCGCACCGGGTCGAGCACCTCGGGGCCGGCCGAACGGTCCATCAGGTCCGCGACCGCCGGCCGCAGCATCGAGAGGCCGTTGTAGACGATGATGCCCGACGCGACGAGTGCGGCCCAGTCGTCGGCCGCTTCCCATCCCGGTCCGCCGAGCACGGCGATGGCGATGCCGACGAAGGCGGCGGCCGACGTGATCGCGTCGCTCATGTGATGCCAGGCGTCGGCCTGCACCGCCGTGCTGCCGATGGTGTGGCCGATGCCGCCGACGCGCTTGGAGAGCAGGGCCTTCACGATGATCACGCCGACGAGCACGGCGAGCGTCCAGGGCGCCGGCGTGTGATGCGGCGTGCGGATCTCCTTGATCGCCTCGATGCAGATGCCGGCCGCGGCCCCGAGCAGCATGAGCGAGACGATCGCCGCGGCGAGCGACTCCGCCTTGCCGTAGCCGAACGGATACGTCTCGTCTGGATCGCGGCTGGCGACGCTGAGACCGCTCCAGACGATGAGCGACGAGAAGATGTCGGCGATCGACTCCACCGCGTCGGCGACGAGCGCGTAGCTGTTGCCGACGACGCCCGCGACGAGTTTGGTCATCGCGAGGCCGGTGTTCACGAGCATGCCGAGCTGGGCCGATCGGATGCCGCGCTTGACGCCGTCGCCGAGGGACATCGACTACCGCTCCCCGGTGTTCGCGAGCACCACTTCGGCGTTGCGTCGAAGTCCGCTCAGCTTGGCGCGCTTGATCGCCGACCGCTTGAAGCGTTCCCGGTACGCGGGTTCGTCGAGCGCGAGTACTTCGCGGGCGAGCGCGGCGGCGTCGGCGGTCGAGAACGCGGCGCGCGGCGCGAGCGGGCCATCGGCCGGCGGCGCCTTCGCGAAGCGAACGTTCCACGGGCAGACGTCCTGGCAGACGTCGCATCCATATAGATGTGCGCCGACGCCCGCCTGCAGCTCCGCGGGGATCTGCGAGCGGCTCTCGATCGTGAGGTACGAGATGCAGCGGCGCGCATCGAGGACGCCGGGCTCGACGAATGCCTGCGTAGGGCAGGCGTCGAGGCATCGCGTGCAGGTGCCGCAATGCTCCTCGGCGAACGGCGCATCAGGCGCGAGGTCGAGCTCGAGGAAGAGCGACCCGATGAAGAAGAACGATCCCATGCGCGGCTCGATCAGCATGGTGTTCTTGCCGAACCAACCGAGTCCGGCGCGGCGCGCGAGATCGCGCTCGAGGATCGGGCCGGTGTCCACGTAGGCGCGGCCGCGCACGGACTCCCCGCGTTCGGTGCGCACCCAGGCGAGCAGTTCGTCCAGCCTGTCCCACATGACGCGGTGGTAGTCGTCGCCGCGAGCGTAGCGCGCGATCGGGCCGCTCGGTTGACGTCCGCCGTAGTCGAGCGCGACGACGAGCGCGGAGATCATCCCCGGCTCAGGGCGTCGCGTGTCGGCGCGCAACTCGGCGCCGCGCCGCAGGTAATCCATCTCGCCATGATGATCGGCGGCGAGCCAGCGCTCGAACACGGGGGCGGACTCCGCGGGGCCGAGCGTGGCGATGCCGGCGCGGTCGAAGCCGAGTCCGAGGGCCTGTGCCTTGAGGCGCGTCTCGAACGACGCGCTCACCCCATGCGCGCCGCCCAGCGCGCGTAGCGGATCACGTCCTCCACTGGCGGGATCGCATCGTGGTCGCCGTAGGCCGTATACATGCGCCAGCGCACGTAGTCGCGGGCCGGGAGCGGCAGAAAGGGCGCACGCGCCCACCACCGATTGCGGCGGAACCGCCAAGCGACCGTGAGGAGGGCCAGGGCGGTGGATGGGCTGAGGAGGGCTCGGGGGACGAGCCGCAGCGCGAGCGAGAGCATCGGCGGGGAATATACCGGACCGAGGTTCGGGCGCGGGCTTGCACCTCTCGCAAGGCCGGACTAGCTTCTTCATTAACTGTTTAGTTAAATCAAATAGCCAAGGACTTGAGACCGTGCCCACGAAGACGCTGACGAAGTCGCCGCCGACGAAGCCGACGAAGAAGCCCCCCCGCGATCGTGACCAGGACGGCCAGACCGAGCGCCGCATCCTCGATGCCGCCCGTCGCGTCTTCATCCGGCGCGGCTCGGGCGGCGCGCGGATGCAGGAGATCGCCGCAGAGGCGGGCGTGAATCAGGCCCTGCTGCACTACTACTTCGGCTCCAAGGACGAGCTCTCGCTGGAGGTCTTCCGCGAATCGGCGGCCAAGCTCTTCCCGGGCATCATGCGGATCCTCTCCTCCGATGTCCCGATCGAGGAACGCGTGGAGCAGGTCGTGCATCACTACATCGACACGCTGCGCGAGCATCCGTTCCTGCCCGGCTATGTGCTCGGCGAGATGAGCTTCAATCCTGACCGCATCTCGACGCTGACCGCCCACATGACGAGTCCGGGCGCACCCGACGGCCCGCGGCTGGCGCTCGCGCGACTCGGTCGCGATCTCGCGTACCGCGCCGAGCTAGGCGACTTCCGGCCGATCGCCCCGGAGCAGTTCCTCGCGAACCTGGCTTCGCTCTGCGTCTTCCCGTTCGCCGCCCGGCCGATGCTCTCGCATCTGCTCGGCATCGACAAGGACGGCTGGGAGCGATTCCTCGACGTGCGACGCGACGAGCTGCCGCAGCAGATCCTCAACTCGCTCCGCCCATGAACCTCTCGACGATCCTCCGTGTGAGAGCGGTGACCTTCGCAGCGGTCATCGCTGCCACGAGCGCCGTCGCGCCAGCTCCCGTGCGCGCACAGACGGCTGACACGCTCCACCTCGCGGTGCTTCAGCGCGCCGCGCAGGCGCGCGATCCGCGCACCGCGCAGGCACGCCTGCTCAACGAACAGAGCAGGCTCCGGCTCGAGAACCTGCGCGCGGAGCGCTTCCCGACGTTGGGCCTCAATGGCCAGGCGCAGCATCAGTCCGACGTCACGAGCGTGCCGTTCCCCGGCGCGATCCCGCCGTACAAGGACACCTACGACGCCAACCTCGCGGCCCGCGTGCGGCTGTTCGATCCCTCCCTCGCGCCGCGCCGCGAGGCGGAGCGCGCGCAGCTCGCCGAGTCGGAGGCGCGGGTGGACGTGGCGCTCTACGCGCAACGACAGCTGGTGAACGACGCCTTCTTCGCCGCGCTGCTGTTGCAAGGGCAGGGCGCGGTGCTGCAGCAGGGGATCGACGACCTCGACGCACAGCTGAAGCTCGCGAGGGAGCGCGTGAGTGCCGGCGCCGCGCTGCCGAGCGAGGCCGCGATCGTTGAGGCCGAGCTGCTCCGCCGTCGGCAGAGCCTCGATGAGACCGATGCAGGGCGTCGCGTCGCCCTCGCAGTGCTCGGTGACCTGTCGGGTCTCGCATTCGCTGGGAGCGAGCCGCTGGCGGTCCCCGCGCTCGAATCGGCGGTCACGACGATGCGCGCGTCGATCGACTCGTTGCGCACGCGTCCGGAATACGCGCAGTTCGAGCGCGGCCGCAAGTTGCTCGACGCGCGACGCGCGACCGTCGCGGCCCAGCAGCAGGTGCGCGTCGCCGCCTTCGGTCGCACCGGCTACGGCCGACCGGGCCTCAACCAGCTCGCGCGCGAGTTCGACGGCTACTGGATCGCCGGCGTGCAGGTGGAGTGGTCGCCGTTCGACTGGGGCACCGTGCGGCGCGAACGCGAAGCGCTGGCGTTGCAGCAGCAGGTGCTCGCCACCGAGGAGAGTGCCTTCGCCGAGCGCCTGCGTCGGAGCACGCTCTCTGACGTGACGGCGGTTGACCGTCTCACGCGCGCGCTCGTCACCGACGACGCGATCATCGCCCTTCGTGTGCGCGTGCTCGACGAGACGCGCCTGCGCGTTCGGGAAGGAGTCGTCGTCTCGGCGGAATACATCGACCGCGAGACCGACCTCACTGCGGCCCGTCTCGCGCGCGCCACCCACGTCGTGGAGCTCGCGCAGGCGCGGGCCCGCTTCCTCAACACCGTCGGACTCGAGGTCCGCTGATGCGCACATCACTCATGTACCCGCTGCGGACCGCGACCGTCCTTCTCCTTGCGAGCTTCGCCGGCGCCTGCTCCGGCGATCCCGCGGCCGACGCCTACGGCAACTTCGAGGCGACCGAGGTGGTCGTCGCGGCGCAGACGAGCGGTCCCATCCAGCGATTCCTCGTGACCGAAGGGCAGCAGGTCGCCAAGGGCGAGCTCGTCGCGGTGATCGACACCACGGCCCTCTCGCTCGACCGGCAGCAGCTCCAGGCGCAGCGCGCCGCGGTGACCGCGCGGTTAGGCGAGGTCGGCGAACAGCTGCGCGTGCTCGAGGTGCAGCGCGAGATCGCGGCGCGCGTGTACGAGCGCACCAAGCGCCTCGCGGCGCAGGAGGCCGCGACGGCGCAGCAGCTCGACCAGGCCGAGCGCGACCATCGCACCGTGCTCGCGCAGATCGAGGCCGCGCGCGCCCAGCAGCGCAGTGTCGGACTCGAGTCCGCGGCCGTCGAGGCGCGCGTGGAGCAGGCGCGCGATCGCGTCTCGCGGGGGACGGTGACGAATCCGCTCGCGGGCACCGTGCTCACGACCTACGCCCGCGAGGGCGAGATGGTGAATCCCGGCCAGCCGCTCTACAAGGTGGCGTCGCTCGACACGCTCGAACTGCGCGCGTACGTCACCGGCGCGCAGCTCGCGTCGGTGCGCATAGGGCAGACGGTCGAGGTGCGCGTGCAGCAGGGGGAGAAGGACCTGCTCATGCTGCCGGGCACGGTCACGTGGATCGCGACGCAGAGCGAGTTCACGCCGACGCCGGTGCAGACGCGCGACGAGCGCGCCGTCCTCGTCTACGCGGTGAAGGTCCGCGTGGCCAATACGAACGGCGTGCTCAAGATCGGCATGCCGGCCGACCTCACCTTCACGGCGTCGTCGGCGGCGCCGTGACCGCGTCGTCGCCCGTCGTCCTGCGTGGGCTCCGCAAGACGTTCGGCAGCACGGTCGCGCTCGACGAGGTGACGCTCGACGTGGGGCCCGGCGAACTGTTCGGGCTCGTCGGGCCCGACGGCGGCGGCAAGACGACGCTCTTCCGGATCCTCACGACGCTGCTCGAGCCCGATGCCGGCACCGCGACGGTGCTCGGCCGCGACGTCGTCCGCGACCTATGGGAGATCCGCAAGCGCGTCGGCTACATGCCCGGGCGATTCTCGCTCTATCCCGACCTGAGCGTGGAGGAGAACCTCCGCTTCTTCGCGTCGGTGTTCGGCACCACGCTCGAACGCGGCTACGACATCATCGCACCGATCTACAAGCAGATCGAGCCGTTCAAGCACCGGCGCGCCGGCCAGCTCTCCGGCGGCATGAAGCAGAAGCTCGCGCTCTCGTGTGCGCTCGTGCATCGCCCCGAACTGCTGCTCCTCGACGAACCGACCACCGGCGTGGACGCGGTCTCGCGTCGCGAGTTCTGGGACCTGCTGCACGACCTCCAGTCGTCCGGCCTGACGATCGTCGTCTCCACGCCCTACATGGACGAGGCCGACCGTTGCGATCGCGTCGCGCTCGTGCAGAAGGGCCGCATCCTCGCGATCGACGAACCCCACGCGGTCGGCGCGCGCTTCCCGCGGCCGCTCTTCGCGGTGCATGGCCTGCCGCGGCACGCGACCATCAAGGCGCTGCGGGCATTCCCGCACGCCGCCTCGGTGCATCCGTTCGGCGACACGCTGCACTACAGCGACCTTCGCGCTTCGCACCCAGCCGCCCTTGTGATCGCCGAAGTCACCGAGTGGCTCACGGCGCGCAACATCGTCGAGGTGACCGTCGCGCCGATCGCGCCGGGGATCGAGGACGCGTTCATGGCGCTCATGAGCGACGAGGCCGGAGCGACCGCATGACGTTCTCGATCGAGGTTCGGGACCTCACGCGCCGGTTCGGCAGCTTCACCGCGGTCGACTCGATCAGCGTCGACGTGAAGGTCGGCGAGGTCTTCGGCTTCCTCGGCGCCAACGGCGCGGGCAAGACGACGGCGATCAAGATGCTCATCGGCCTGCTCGCACCGAGCGGCGGCTCGGCGCGCGTGGCCGGCTTCGACGTGCTCACGCAGTCGGACGAGGTGCGCAAGCGCATCGGGTACATGAGCCAGCGCTTCTCGCTCTACGACGACCTCACTCCGCGCGAGAACATCACGCTCTACGGCGGCATCTACGGCCTCTCCGACGCCGAGATCCGCTCCCGTGGCGGCGCGCTGCTCGGCGGACTCGACCTGATGCACGTCGCCGACCGGCTCGTCAGCACGCTGCCGATCGGTTGGAAGCAGAAGCTCGCCTTCTCGGTGGCGATGCTGCACCAGCCCGCGGTGGTCTTCCTCGACGAACCCACCGGCGGCGTCGACCCCGTGACGCGCCGGCAGTTCTGGGAGATGATCTACGCCGCCGCGGCGCGCGGCACGACGGTATTCGTCACCACGCATTACATGGACGAGGCCGAGTACTGCGATCGGCTCTCGATCATGGTCGACGGCCGCATCGCCGCGATGGGCACGCCCAAGGCGCTCAAGGCCGAGTTCGGGGTGTCGAGCATCGACGAGGTGTTCGTGCGCCTCGCGCGGCCGGCGGCTGCAGGGGCGGTGGGCTGAAATGCGCACTCCCGAACGCGCCCAGGCGCTCGCCGCCTTCCTGATGAAGGAGATCCGGCACATCCTGCGCGACCGGCAGACGCTGATCATCCTCCTGCTGATGCCGCTCGCGCAGGTCGTGCTCTTCGGCTACGCGCTGCGCACCGACGTCAACGATGTGCGGCTCGCGATCGTCGACCCCACGCCCGACGACGCGTCGCTCGCGCTCCGCGCGCGCTTCACCGGCAACGGCCGCTTCCGCGTGGTCGCCGTCGCGCCGAACGTCGCGACGCTCGAGCCGCTCTTCCGTCGCGGCGGAGCCGACGTCGCCGTCGTGATCGCGCCGGGGCTCGCCCGCGCGCTCGCCGACGGCACTCCGGCGCGGCTGCAGCTGATCACCGACGCGTCGAATCCCAACACCGGCACGACCGTGCAGACCTACGCCGGCGCGGTGATCCTCGACTGGCAGCGCACGCTGCCCGGCGCGCGCGGCGGCGTGGTGATCGAACCGCAGCTGCGCATGCGCTTCAACCCGACGCTCGAGAGCGTGAACCTCTTCGTGCCCGGCCTGATCGCGCTCGTGTTGACACTCGTCACGGCGCAGATGACCGCGATCTCGCTCTCGCGCGAGAAGGAACGCGGTACGCTGGAGATCCTGCTTGTGTCGCCGCTGCGGCCCTGGCAGATCATCCTCGGCAAGGTCGCGCCGTACCTGCTGCTCGCGTTCGCCAACGTCGTGACCGCGCTGCTCGCGGCCTGGGTGGTCTTCCACGTGCCATTCCGCGGCAGCCTCATGCTGCTGCTCGCAGCATCGGCGCTCTACTCGCTCGTCGGCCTCGCGCTCGGCGTGCTGATCGCCGCGCGCACCGGCTCGCAGCGCACCGCGATGATCGCCTCGATGCTCGGCACCATGCTTCCGACCACGCTGCTCTCGGGCATGATCTTCCCGATCGCCAGCCTGCCGCTGCCGCTGCAGGTGATGTCGAACATCATCCCCGCTCGGTGGTTCATCGTCGTGGTGCGCGGCATCATGCTCAAGGGCGCAGGCGTCGTGCATCTGTGGCAGGAGCTGCTGATCCTGACCGTCATGTTCCTCGTCCTGCTCGC
>JAYTNC010000148.1:0-5513 GCA_043748515.1 Gemmatimonadota bacterium
CGAACGCGCTCAAGAACCTCGGGACCGACCTGCGCAACGATCACCCGATCGGCATCACGTTCAGCACGCTCGATGCAGCGTACAACACGCAGGGCAGCATCGTCACGGCGGGACTGAAGTTCTTCGGTACATCCGCCAATCAAGTAGAATGCGCGACCTGCCACAACCCGCACAGCTCGGCCAACCCGCCCTTCCTGCGGCGGTCGAACGCGGCCAGTGCGCTCTGCCTCACCTGTCACATCAAGTAGCATGCGACGCACCGTGCGGCGATGTCCCCGTTGGAGTGTTCGGGATCGGCTGATCCCGGGCACTCCGCGTGGTGTCCCCAGGACCGGGACATCATGAGGGGACTTCGTCCGCAACGGACGCTCCTCCTCACCCTCTCGCTCTTGAGCGCCCTCGGCGGTTGCAGCCGACGGGCGCTCAGCTTGTTCTTTGACCTGCCGCCGGCGGCTCCGACGCCGGTCACGGCGCCGTCGCAGACGACTGCCGTCGCCGCACGAGTGGCGTCCGGGACCGCGGTCGCGCCACCTCCTGAGGGTCCGCGACCGGCGATCGAAGGCACGCTCGATCCCGACAGCGCCATCCGGTTGCTTCCGCGCGACCATGCAGGCAACATCGACTGGGTGGCGGCACTCAAGACCGGCACCATCCGCCCGCGCCACGTTCTTCCAGGCCGCACGCCGCCGGACTCGGCCGGATTCGTGTTCGGGTTCGACTTTTTCCTCCCCGGACCCGACACGACGTTCGACGCCTTCTTCCCGCATTCCACGCACACCGAGCTCCTGAACTGCTCCACGTGTCACTCGAGGATCTTCCCGTATCGCGGCACCGTCATTCGCATGGGCGACGTGCTGATGGGGAAGTACTGCGGCGAGTGCCACGGCAAGGTCGCGTTCAACCCGACCACCGCGTGCGAGCGCTGTCATGTCCGCATGAAACTGCCACCCAACCGCTCGAAGCCGGCGTTGATCGGGACGGTCACGCTCACGCGCGCCAAGCCGGATTCAGGCGCGGGCGTCGTGGAAGGGAACGCCGCCGGGCTCTCCACGGCGTCGCTCCCACTGGCGCAGTTCCCGCACTGGGTCCATCGCTCACGCTATCTCTGCAAGAGCTGTCATCAGGAGTTGTTCGAGCCGAGGGCGGGCGCGAATCGCATCACCATGAAGGACATCTCGGCCGGACGATCCTGCGGCACCTGTCACAACGGCCGCACGGCATTCGCGGCCGGCTTCGGCAGCTGCGATCGGTGTCACGTCCCACCGCGGCCCCCAGCCGCCCCTGCGCCGGACGGGAGCGTCTCGGCCGGCTCGCGCGCCCACGCGCAGCGGGAGTGACGATGAATCGCCGACCGCTCCTCGGTGCGGCCCTCGCGTTCGGCATGAGCCTGCCGTGCGGGTCGGTCGGCGCACAGTTCGCGCAACTCACGCCCAATGCCGGGGAGATCGGATTCGAGGTGCGCACCCTGCGGGCGATACGGTCGAGGATCGCCGAGCGGACCTCGGCGAACGAGAGCTTCGTGAGCACTTGGGTCAATGTGCCGCTGTCCGGCATGGTGCTCTCTCCGCGCTTCCTCACGTATCACGGAGCGTTCCGCCCGACGCGCTCGGAGCAGTCGGTGCGCGGGGGCGACGCGCCCTATCGCCTGAACACCATCGGGGTGAGTGGCGGCGCGAACATCTTCAGCGCCGCGCCCGTCTCGCTCACGCTGCACGCCGATCGCACCACGGCCTCGACGCCGGGCGAAGTGTACGGTGCGAACTCCGGCTACCGGAACGGATCGCACGGCGGGCTCGTCCGCCTCCGCCTGCCCGCGTTCCCCACCCGGTTCGAGTGGAACTCGATCGATCGAGCGGATGAGTGGCAGTCGGCGCCGACCGACGCGCCGATCCTGCGCGACGAGTCGCTCGACGTCCTCCGCCTGACGGCCGAGAGCTCCAAGTTGACCGCAGCGCTCGAGAGCCAACGATTCGTCGATCGCGTGGGCACGCTCGACTTCCGGGCCACCGCCGCGACGCTCCTGCACCGGCTCCGGTGGGGGACCGGGAGCAGCATCACGAGTTCGCTTGAGTCGCATGCGCGCGAGGGGCGCGACGCTCAGCGGCGCGCGTTGGTCGCGGAGCATCTGCACCTGCAACATGCACCGAGGGTCTCGTCGGACCTCACGCTGCATCGACAGCGTACCCGGAGCGACGGCGATCGGTTCGCCGACGTCGCGACGGCGATCCTCGCGGTGAACGCCGAGCTGGGCCCCAGCGCCGTTGGCGCGTTCACCCTGTCGCGCGTCGCGAACGGATTCGACGCCGGGCGGCTGCAGACGCTGTCGGTGGCTCCGTCGCTCACCTGGCGTCGGGCGCTCGGCAGAGAGGCGCGGCTCTCTGCGAGCGCCGGCATGAACGTCCAGCGGACCGACCAGCGGCTCGTCGTCGGTCAGCCCACGCCGATCAGTGACGAGGGATACGTGGTCAGCGACACCCGCTCGGTGCTGTTGAGTCGCGCGAGGGTGGAGCCGACCTCGATCGAGGTGTTCAACCGCGATCGAACGGTGATCTACCTCGAGGACGTCGACTATCGCGTGCGTTCGCTCGGTGACGAACTCCGACTGGAGATCCCCCTCGTGAGCCGGATCGCGCCGGGAGACGTGATCCTGGTGAGCTACCTGTTCGTGGCGCCGACGGCGCGATTGCACGACCTTGCGACCACGAGCCTTGGCCTGTCGCTCGCGCGTCGCGGCGTCACGCTGAGCCAGACGTCCCAGCTGCGACGCGTGCGGATCCTCGCCGGCGACGACGACGGTCTCGAGAGTGGCGGCGACCATGTGACCGCGCTCGAGTGGCGAGGGGCCCGAGCGCTCGGCTCGGCGAGCGTCGGCGCACAGCACCGGTCGCGCACCGGGTTCCGTGCGAACTTCACCGTCACCGAACTGCGCTCGATGGTGTCCCGGACGCTCGGGCCGGACCGCTCCGCGCACCTCGCCGCCACGTACGCACGAACCATCGCCGGAGCGCAACGTGCGACCGTCTGGACGACGCAGGCCACGGTCGCGTGGGCGCTCACGGAGCGGACGCATGTGGGGGCCGGCGCCGAGTCGCAGCTCTGGAAACTGGACCGGGAGGGGACCGATCGGACGACCGCGCTCACGGCGGATCTCCGGTGGCGCGGCGGGCGCATGGAGTCGGAGCTGCGTTACGCGTGGCAGCAGCGGACGACGCTCGAGCAGCGCGCGCAGCATCGACTCGTGGCGCGCCTCCTGCGGAGATTCTGAGTGCGCGCCTCCCCGCTCACCTTGGCATTGGCCGTCGCGCTCGCATCGGCGCTCGTGGCGGTCTCGTGCATCTCGCCGCGCGGTGGCGTGGACCTCGGGACGCGCGGCGCCGAGTTCGCGCTCGCGTGGCCGGAACAGCCCAATCGTGCGCGCGTGCGATACCTCACGAGCATCGCGACGCCGACCGATGTCGGCGCGCGGCCATCGCTCGTCCGGCGGATCGTCAACGCCGTCACGGGCACGGCTCCCCCGCGCGTACGACAACCGTACGGCATCGCGATCGACACCGCCGGGCGGATCCTCGTCGCCGACGTGCTCGCACACGGCGTGCATCGCTTCGACCCGGCCACCGGCTCCTACGACTTCCTGACGGTGAGCGGGCGCAATGGCCTGCGCACGCCGATCGGCGTGGCCGTGGACGTGCGCGGCGATATCCACGTCGCGGACAGCGAACTCGGACAGGTGGTGGTCCTGCGCGACGACGGACGCGAGCGGCGGCGCGTGACCACGGGGCTCACGCGCCCGACCGGCCTGGCGTACGACGCGACACGGGACTGGATGTGGGTGGTCGACACGAAGGAGCATCGGGTCGTCGCGTTCGGCAGTGATGGCGTGGCGCGAGACACGATCGGCCGGCGCGGTACGGGAGAAGGGGAGTTCAACTTCCCCACGAACGCGGTGGTCGGGCCCGATGGCGCGATCTACGTGACCGATGCGCTCAACGTGCGCATCCAGATCTTCGAACCCGACGGGAGCTTCCGCCGCGCCTTCGGGCGGCATGGGGACGCGATCGGCGATCTCGCGCGGCCCAAGGGCATCGCCCTCGACTCCGACGGCCACGTCTGGGTGGTGGAGGGACTCTACGACGCGGTGAACCTGTTCACTCCGGAGGGCGTTCCGCTGCTCAGCGTCGGGGCGGCGGGCAGCGGGCCCGGCGAGTTCTGGCTCGCGACGGGCATCGCGATCGACCGCCATGACCGGATCTACGTGGGCGATTCCCACAACGGGCGCGTGCAGGTGCTGCAGTACATGCGGGATCAGCCGTGAGCAGGCGCATGGGGCTCCTGCTGCTCGCGGCGCTGCCGTGGCTCGCACCCATGGGCACCGCCGCCGCGCAGGCCGGCATCCGCAACACACGGCACAATCTCTCCGCCGGTTCGACGAATACGGTGCGCGCCGCGAGCGAGACGGAGCTCTGCGTGTTCTGTCATACACCGCACGGCGGCCGCGTCGACGCGCCACTCTGGAATCGCGCCGCCTCTACCGCCACCTACACGCCCTATACGAGTCCGTCGCTGCAGGGGAGCACCGTGCAACCGGACGGCTACTCCAAGCTCTGCCTCTCCTGCCACGACGGCTCGATCGCCCTCGGCGCGGTGATCAACGTCCCGAACACGTCCTCGAGCGCGACGATCGCGACGGTCGGCACGAGTGGCGACGGCACCATGCCCGCCGGCGCGACCCGCATCGGGACGAACCTGCTCAACCATCACCCCATCTCGTTCGTCTACGACGAAGCGGTGCGCAGCAACGACGGCGAACTGGTCGATCCCGCGACCCTCGCCACCGGTCCGATCAAGCTCTACGCGGGCGCGACGCCGGGCGTGCGGAACACCATGCAGTGCAACACCTGCCACGATCCGCACACCGACGCTCTGCCCAAGTTCCTGCGGCTCGATCCACGCGGGCGGACCGGCACGCTCTGCTTGAGCTGCCACGTCAAGCCGGGCTGGTCGGGGAGCGCGCACGAATCCTCCGCGTCGTCGGTCGCGATCGGTGGCGTCACGGCACCGGTGAGCACGCACTCCTGCTTCGCCTGCCACACGCCCCACGCGCCCGCCGGCGCCGAGCGCCTGCTGCGGGCGGGCGCGGTGAGCGGGGCCTCGGCCATCGAGCAGACCTGCTTCCA
This sequence comes from Gemmatimonadota bacterium, assembly GCA_043748515.1. Lineage (GTDB taxonomy): Bacteria > Gemmatimonadota > Gemmatimonadetes > Gemmatimonadales > Gemmatimonadaceae > Pseudogemmatithrix. Next base: position 5,175 of record JAYTNC010000148.1, read on the forward strand.
ATGCCATCGGGCAGCGGGGCCGGCGAAGAACCTGCAGGCCGAGTTCGCCAAGTCGAGTCGCCATGACGTCGCGAACGGAGCGACGGCGGGGCGGCATCGCCCGATGTTCATCACGATCCCGAGCACCGGGTTGCCGGAGAACGTCCTGTTGCAGCCAGGGAACACCGCGCCCGACGGCCGATTCACCGACGCGCAACACGTGGAGTGCGTCGATTGCCACAACCCGCACCGTGCGACCGCCGCGAACAAACTGGCGGGAATGCGCGGGATCAGCATCGCTGGAGCGATCCTCGCGACCGTGCGGAACGACTCCTCGGCGGCGGGACCCTCCGAGCAGTA
>JAYTNC010000149.1:0-5481 GCA_043748515.1 Gemmatimonadota bacterium
TTGGCCTCCATGAGGTACGCGACCTTGTCCTCGATCGCGACCGTGAAGGGATCGATGCGGATCGGGGAGCGCCAGATGCCGTTTGGCACGGGCGCGTGGTGGATGGGCGCGAGTTCGACCGGCTTGACCATCGCGGCGCGGTTGGCCTTGGCCTGCGCGACCGCCTGGCGCGCGACGCGCGTGACCTCGTCGGGCGTGAGGTTGCTCGAGGCGGCGAAGCCCCACGCGCCACCGACGAGCACGCGCACGCCGAAGCCGAAGGTCTCGTTGTCGCCGATGTTCGTCACGCGGCGCTCGCGCGTGCCGATGTTCTGCGAGCGCGCGCTCGAGATGCGCGCATCGGCGTAATCGGCGCCGGCGGCCTTGGCGGCGTCGACGGCGCGGAGGACGAGTTCCTTGTGCGACGGATCGCCCTGGAAGACCGGCGGCGCGGCGTATGCAGGCTGCGCGATGGCGGACGAAGCGAGTCCGACGGCGGCGGCGGCGGCCGCGGACTGCTGGAGGAATTCCCGACGGGAAGCGGTCACGCGTGTCCCTCTGAGTGAAGGCGGGGGTGCGGCAGGCATGCACCGAGGCCGAACGAACTGCACCTCGGGTGCGAATATAGAGGGCGGAGCGCCCTTCGCGAGGCAACGCGTCACGACCGCCGGACGTTGGGCGGACCCCGCGCCGCCGTTGCCAATGCGCCGCGGTGCCACGATCCTTGAGACACCCCGGAACACGAGAGAGTTCTTCGTCATGCCCCGACTGGTCATCAACGGCCGCGAATGCGAAGCGGCAGCAGGCGCGACGATCCTCGACGTCGCGCGCGCCGCCGCCATCGACGTGCCGACGCTCTGCTGGTATCCGCAGCTGCCCACAGTGGGCAACTGCCGCATCTGCCTCGTCTCGGTCGAGGGCAGCGCCAAGCTCGTCCCCGCCTGCGCGACGGCGGCGGCGGACGGCATGGTGGTGCAGACGGAATCGCAGGCCGCGGTGAAGAACCGGCAGGGCGTGCTCTCGCTGCTGCTTGAGCGGTACCCGGTGGAGACGATCCCCGCCGACCGCGGCCGCAACGAATTCGAGGCGTTGGTGCACCGCTACAACGTGCCGCTCACGCGGTCGGGCGCGCTCGACCTGCGCACCGGCGACGAGCGCCCCTCCGACCCGATCATCACGCACGACATGAGCACCTGCATCCTCTGCACCCGCTGCGTGCGCGCGTGCGAGGAGATCCAAGTGGTGGGCGTGCTGGAGATGGCGCAGCGCGGCGAGCACGCGGAGATCATCGTGGGCGCGGACGGCAATCCCGAGCATGCCGGCTGCACCTGGTGCGGCGAGTGCGTGCGCGTCTGCCCCACCGGCGCCATCCACGACATCCTGCCGATGGCGAAGCTCAAGGCGAACGTGATGGAGCAGCCGGCGACCACGGTGCGCTCGATCTGCCCGTACTGCGCCGTGGGGTGTCATCTCGACCTCGAGGTGCGCGGCGGACAGATCGCTCGCGTGACGTCGCCCTGGATCGAGGAGGCGACGCCGAACCAGGGGTCGACTTGCGTGAAGGGGCGTTTCGGCATCGACTTCGTGCAGCATCGCGACCGACTGACCAAGCCGCTGATCCGCCGCGGCTGGCAGCGCGACGCTGCCGGCCGGTGGAGCTATGACGCGTCGCACGCCGCGGCGTCGCACACCGCGGCCTCGACCGATGCGGCCTCGCACCCCGATGCGGCGAAGTGGCCGCGCCGCGGCGGCCCGTGGGTCGCGGTCGAGGACGAAGGCCACGCGGCAAAGGATCACCGTCCGCGCACCAACCCGTTCCGCCGCCGTGCCGACGCCGGCGCCGAGGCGACGGCGAACCCGGTGCTCGGTGATCCGCGCGACCGGCTCGCGACGCCTGCCGACTGGTTCGCGCCGTTCCGCGAGGCGACGTGGGAGGAGGCGCTCGAGCTCACCGCGCAGCAGCTCGCGCACCTGCGCGACACGCACGGTCCGCGTTCGCTGGCGGTCTTCCAGTCGGCCAAGTGCGCGAACGAGGAGAACTACGTCCTGCAGAAGATGTTCCGCGCCGGGATCGGCACGAACAACGTCGACCACTGCACGCGCCTCTGCCACGCCTCGTCGGTGAGCGCGATGCAGCGCGCGATCTCGACCTCGGCGGCCTCGGGGTCGATGCGCGAGGTGGAGCACGAGTCGGAGATCATCTTCATCCTCGGCGCGAACACGACGGAGAGTCATCCGGTGTTCGGCGCGGCGATCAAGCGGGCGCTCAAGCGCGGCGCGAAGCTCATCGTCGCCGACCCGCGGCGGATCGAGCTCGCCGCGCGGGCCGACATCCACCTGCAGCTGATCCCGGGCACCGACGTCGCGCTGCTGAACGCGATGCTGCACCACATCATCGAGCAGGGGCTCGAGGACCGGGAGTTCATCGCCAAGCGCACGACGGGCTTCGGCGAGGTGCAGGAGGCGGTGCGGCACTACACGCCGGAGCTCGCCGAGAGCATCACGGGTATCCCGGCCGACACGATCCGACGCGCGGCCGAGCTGTACGCGCGCGGCCCGCGCGCGGCGACGCTCTGGGCGATGGGGCTCACGCAGCATCACACGGGCACCGACATCGTGACGTCGCTGCTCAACCTGATGCTCGCCTGCGGCATGATCGGCCGCTGGGGCGCGCCGATGATCCCGATCCGCGGCCAGAACAACGTGCAGGGCTCGAGCGACATGGGCGCGATCCCGTTCGCCTTCACCGATTATCGCCGCGTGGACGATCCGGCCGTACGCGCCGAGTATGCGGCGGCGTGGGGCATCCCGGTGGAGCGGCTCGATCCCAAGGTCGGACTGAAGGTCACGGAGATCGTGAAGGACGGCTCGCCGGTGCGCGGTCTGTACATCATGGGCGAGAATCCGATCATCTCCGACCCCGACGTGGCGCACGCCGAGGCGTGGTTCCAGGGACTCGAGTTCCTCGCGGTGCAGGACATCTTCCTCACCGAGTCGGCGCGCGCGGCGGACGTGGTGCTGCCGGGGTCGTCGTTCGCCGAGAAGGACGGGACGTTCGTGAACACCGAGCGGCGCATCCAGCTCTCGCGGAAGGCGGTGGAGCCGCCGGGCGAGGCGCGCGCCGACCTCGACATCGTGCTCGACCTCTCGCGCCGCCTCGGCGTGCCGACGCCGTACACGACCGCGGCCGAGGTGTTCGAGGAGATCGCGCGCGTGACACCGAGCTGGCGCGGCGTGAGTCATGCGCGGCTCGCCGAGCGCGTGGGTGGACTGCAGTACCCGGTGCCCGACGCGACGCATGAGGGGACGGCGTTCCTGTTCGACGAACGATTCCCGACGCCCGACGGTCGCGCGCACATGGTGGCGGTGGGTTACCTGCCGCCGGCAGAACTGCCGGATGCGGAGTATCCGTTCTTCCTCAACACCGGGCGCCAGATGTACCACTGGCACACGGGGACGATGACGCGCCGGTCGACCGCGCTCGATTCACGCGAGAGCACGGCGACGGTGGAGCTGAATCCCGCCGATGCCGCGGAGCTCGGTGTGGCGGAGGGCGACGAGGTGTCGATCGCGTCGCGGCGAAACACCATTCGGATCGCGGTGCGGCTCTCGGCGCGCGTGGCGCGGCGCCAGGTGTTCATTCCGATGCACTACCGCGAGGCGGCGGCGAACCTGCTGACGAATCCGGCGCTCGACGGGCCGTCGGGGATCCCTGAGTTCAAGGTGTGTGCGGTACGGATCGAGGCGGTGCGGCCGGCGTTGGTGTAGGCACGTCGTCGGGCGCGGGTGCGGCTGGGAAATAGATGTGGAAGGTCGTCCCGACGTCGGCGGTGCTCACGACCTCGATGCGTCCCTTCGCTTGGTGCACGATGCCGTGCACGGTGGACAGCCCGAGCCCGGTGCCCTTGCCCAGCGGCTTGGTGGTGAAGAACGGCTCGAAGATCCGTTCCTGGACATCGGCCGGCATGCCGGTGCCCGAATCGCGCACGGAGAGGCGCAGGCCCGGCGGCGTGGTCCTGCGGTCCGGCGCGGCCTCGATGCGCAGCAGTCCGCCCTCGGGCATCGCATCGCGCGCGTTCACCGCGAGATTCATCACCACCTGCTCGAACTGCGTGGGATCCATGAGCACCGCGGGAAGGTCCGGCGCGATGTCGTAGACGACCTGGACCTGCGCCGAGACGAGCGACCGGACGAGGCGGTTCATGCCGTCGAGCAGGCCCGCAACGTCGACGATGCGCGGCCGCACCTCGCGCCGCCGCGCGAACGCGAGGAGTTGCTGCGTCAGTTCCCCGGCGCGCGCGGCGGCGCGCTGGATCTCGACCACGTCGGCGCGGCGCGGGTCGGTGGCGTCCATGGACGAGTAGACCAGTTCGCCGTAGCCCATCACCGCGGTCATGAGATTGTTGAAGTCGTGCGCGACGCCGCCGGCGAGTCGGCCGATGCTCTCGAGGCGTCGCGCCTCGGCCTCCTCGGCCTCGCGACGGCGACGCTCGGTGACGTTGCGCACGACCTGCGACGCGCCGACGACCTCGCCTCGCTCATCGACGACGGGCGCGTAGGTGACCTCGAGCTCGTCGCGCCGGCGCGCGGGGTCGCCGAACTCGCGCACCACGGTGAAGCGCTCGCCGGCGAGCGCGCGGCGCCAGAGGCCGACCGTGAGGTCGCGATCGGCGGGGAGTCCGGCGTAGGTCTCCGCGATGTTCGCGCCGAAACGCGGCCGCGTGCCGCCGAGCGCCTCGAAGGCGGAGATCCAACTGGGGTTGGCGGCGATGATCGTGAGGTCTCGATCGACGGCGGCGATGAGTTCACCGGTGCTCTCGAACATCGCGCGCAGTTGGGCGAGGGCCCCGCGTGTGCGGCGGTCGGCCGCGGCGCGCTCCCGGAGAGCGACCGGGAAGATCATCGCGGGACCGACCAGCGACGCGACGTAGATCCAGGCCCGTCGGAAGCGCGCGAGCTTCTCTTCGTCGAATCGGCCGAACGGCCCGATGTCGGACCAGGTCGAGGCGAGCACCCAGCCGATGAGGAGGGCGGCGATGACCGCGTATCCGCGGACGCCGAAGCGCAGACCACCCCAGACGAGGAACGGCAGCGCCGCGATGGCCGGCGTGATGACGCCGGCGAGCGGACCGATCTCGGCGAAGGCGGACGCGAGGGCAAAGGTGTAGACCACGACCACGACGGTGAACTCGATGTGGCGGGCGCGGCGTGGCGCATGCGCGCGTCCGACCGCGCCGAGCAGCGCGAGGACGACGCCGACGAGCGCGGCGCCCGAGGAGCTCGCGGCGATCCACCACGCCAGGCCGGAGTAGCCGGTCACCGCCGCGGCGCCCGAGAGACTCATGATGAGGCTCGCCATCGCCGTGATCGGGAGAGTGCCGGCCAGGACCGCGGCGAGCATCCAGGCGTAGGGCGTGGTGCCGGAGAGCGGCGAGACTCGCCCCGCGAGCCGCTCGTAGACGAGCGTGATGAAGAGCGCTTGGCCGATGAGGAGCGCGACGG
>JAYTNC010000150.1:0-4488 GCA_043748515.1 Gemmatimonadota bacterium
GCGGGCGGTCAAGTAGGCGTCTGATGCGTATGCCACATCATGCCAAGCCGTTTCGATTGCGCCCGCGCGACCATCCGACTCGTACTATTCAGACGGTCGAAGACCTAGCGGCGGGGCGACGGCCCCAACGGTCAGGTGCGCCAGCAAGTAGTCGACGAGCTTGCCCGGTGTCCTGAGGTGCTCCCAATCCTCGTCAGGAATGGGCAGTTGGAAAGCGTCCTCAACCGCGATGGCGAACTCCACCAAGTCGAGTCCCATCGCGACCTCCTTGCGGTGCGGCTAACGTCAAGTTGTGCTGTGGCCGCTTCCATAAGATGCGTTTGGGCGGCCGCGCGGGACCTTCAGGTACGATAAAGCGCGGCCGCCCAACCGCTACCCCACCGCGGCCATCTGCACCAACTGCCGTTAGCTTGCGCCCAGAATGCGGCGCACTTCTTCTTGCAGCGCCGGAATGTTCGTCTGCAACACGCGCCAGACAATATCGAGGTCGACGCCGAAGTAGTCGTGGATCAGTCGGTCCCGCATTCGAGCCATGGCGCGCCACTCAACCGCAGGATTCGCGTTGCGCCTCTCGGCTGGCACTCGCTTGGACGCCTCGCCGATGATTTCAAGACTGCGCACTATGGCGCGCTGGAGGATGGGGTCCTCCTCCAGCACCTGGCGCGTCAGCGTCGTCCGCACCTCAACGAGGAAGTCCGCCTCGGCGAGGATGAGCCGAAGCACCTCATGCGGCTCGTACGACATCCAAGGCGTCAGCGAGGATGTGCGGGCGCAAGGAGGGCGAGAGGCCCTCGGCCGTAACGAGCTCGACGTGGCGTCCCAACGCGGACTCGAGCAGATCTCCAAGGTCGACGAGGTGCGCCAGCGTCTTCTGCTCGGGCTCAAACTCGACGAGCAAGTCGACATCACTGTCCGGATGCGCGGTATCGCGGCGGACCGATCCGAACAGCGCCAAGCGCCGAACGCCCAACCCGAAAATTTCGGCTTGGATGGCCTGCAAGCGAGCCTGCACATCGGAGCGGGAGGGAGCCTGAGCGATCATGAGACAAATCTATCCCGGCGCGTCGCGCGCGCCACGTCCGGCTAGAAAGTATGACTGGGCTGGCCCCCCACTCAGTCGTGGGTTAGCTCCTCGAGACTGCCGAGTTGCCAGAGCCACCGGCGACGTGCTGCAGTGTCGCCCATCCTACTGGAGGACCAGCCCATGTCATCGTCTGCTGCTACTGCGTCTCCTACAACTATCTGGCTTGGCCTCGATGTACACAAGGAGTCGGTCACGATCGCGGTGCTCCGGGGGGAGGCCGCGACTTCCGACCGCGTGGATCGCCTCGCGAACGATCTCCCGAAACTGAAGCGGTACCTCGAGCGCCTCGCCGGCCAGGGTCCGCTCCGCGCGGTGTACGAGGCGAGCGGCGCCGGCTATGTGCTGCACCGCGCGTGCACGGCGTGGGGCGTGCCGTGCGATGTGATCGCGCCCTCGCTGATCCCGACCAAGCCCGGCGTGCAGCGGCGTGGATCAATCCCCCCAAACTCCTCGTCACTTCAGAGGACGTGCGTCACTAATCTCAGCCCACCCGGTGTCTCGAACTCGTTGACAGGTTCCGAGCTTCACGCGCTTGTTAGCCGGTGCGGCGTGCACGTCCGGGCGTCGGAGGGTCCGCACGACCTCTCGTTGCGACAAACCCCGACTCCTCGCCTTGGTGAAAGAAGATACGTCCGGTGAGCCGATCGCAGTCCACCGTTGCCCATCCGCGACCACTCACTGGGTCCTCCTCATCCGAACCGTCCCACGAGAACTCGACGAGTGGCCGGCCGTCTCTCTCGGAGAGGCGATGATCCATGATGCCGTCGACCGCGCCGAAATGAAGATCGCCAGCTCCGCGCAGCCCGATGCGGATGAACGGACGGCCGTCGAGTTCGAGATAGTCCACGTCCCACTGATCCATCGAAACTATCCGCCACTCGCCGACACAGGCGTGAGGTCGCCGTGTCGCTCTTTGCTTGCGCGCTGCCACGCTAATCCTCGGAGAATGGCGCAAGGCCATCGCGCCGCCGCAGCTGTTCGCTGACGAACGCTGCGCGAGCGGCGCTATCGGGGGCTCGACCAACCGATTCGCACCACGCCGTGAACACCGGGAGATCTACTTCGATCCGCTGCGGGGTCACGCCGGCGGCTCGCAGCTTCGCGATGCCATCCTCGAACACGTTTAGCCACGCCTCGTACGTGACCTCAAGGCTCGCCCCGTCCGGCGCAGTCTCGCGCAGCTGGGTCCAGGTGGAACGGGAATACCATGCGACGCCGACGATGGTCGTCATCCTTGTTGCTCCATGAGCCACCAGAATGTAGGCATCCGGCTAACGTCAAGTTGTGCTGTGGCCGCTTCCATAAGAAGCAGGTGGGCGGCCGCGCTGTACCGAAAGGTACGACAGAGCGCGGCCGCCCACCTGCTTCACTGCCGCGGCCATCTGCACCAACTTTCGTTAGGCAGAGGCGCCGCTATGTGGCCCGACAGCGGCGCGCACCGAACGTGCCGCCGACGACCGCGCCGACTGGACCGCCAAGGATCATGCCTGCGAACGGATCACCGGACACGACGGCCCCGAAGAGATAGCCCGCCGACGAGCCCAACAGCGCGCGAGGCGCGAGACGACGGAACCCACAAGCGCCGGTACCACGTGGCAACGCGGCACCGAGAGCGGCGCCGAGGATGCTGCCGACGGCGAGCCCCGGCAGTGCTTCACACAACCCGGGATCATCTCCGCACTGCGTCGGCGGCAGCACTTTGACCGCGAGGGCGGCTCCGCCCATCGCTCCCAACGCCGCACCAACCACGCTGAGCAGGGCGCGCTCGCCGGTGCTCCCAGACAGCGCGAAGCGCGGCGCAAGTGTGTCCGATGATTGAGGGCGTGAGACACCGGCACGCAGCGCGGCGAACGAGGGCCCCTGCGCGAGAACGGGGACTGATGAGGTGCTGCAAGCGAGCGCGAACAACGCGGCGCTCACCACGCGCTCAACCCAGATGCAGACCCTCGCGTCCACTGGTGTCTCCTCTTCTGCCTAACGTTTGCTTGTGCTGCGGCCGCTTCCATAAGATGCAGGTGGGCGGCCGCGCTGTACCGAAAGGTACGACAAAGCGCGGCCGCCCACCTGCTTCCCTGACGCGGCCATCTGCACCAACCTCCGTTATGCCGGAGTGGACCGAACCAGCCTCATGACCCGCGGGCTAGCGACCGCTCCGAGCAGCGGAAGGGCGATTACCAACAGGTGGAGCCGCGGCGGCATCGGGCTCCACGAACCGACGCGCAGCAGCGCCAAAGACAGCGCGCCGACGGCGACGAACGCGAACCAGCGATAGCGGAGCGAGACAATGGCCGCGGCAGCGGACGCCGAGACGAACATCGCTATCAGTTGTGCCGACATTGGTGGGCAGTCAATAATGCAGTTCATGAGCACCGAGCGTTGCTAGGCCGGAGCGCCCAAATACCTGCGGAGCCAGGCTCTGGGCACGACGGCACCGACGATCGGCAACGCTGCGGTCAGCAGGATCGCCCAGTCGGGCATGGGATTGTTCTGCTCCAGCGCCTGCCTCCATCCAAGGAGAAGAGGCAGCGAGAGCGCGACCGACCACCGGTACCGGAGGGCGAAGAGCATGCACACCGTCGCAAAAGCGAGGACGGTGAGAATACCGCCAAAGGACATGGGAAGGCAGTCCGTGCCACATTCCATGCAACACTCCGAAAGTCAGTATCTCGGCATAACGTTTGGTTGTGCTGTGGCCGCTCATATAAAGAGGGTTGGGCGGGGTGGCCGCAACCAGCCCGGACCATCACGGCCAGCCCGCCCAACCCATCCTTAGCTGCGGCCATCGGCAGCAAGCGTCGTTAGGCCGCGCGCAGGGTCGCTTGACACTAGAACGAAGTATGCTACATTGTAGCATAGACGCATCGCCGCACCGGTGCTCGGCCCACCTGGGCTATTTGTGCGACCTCGGCAAAAACCGGAATGAGCACTTGTCAGTCTACTTCATTGAGTCGGTCATTTTTACCCGGCGTGTTTCACAACTTGGGTTAGAACAGGAACTACAGGCGCTCCAAGAGTTCTTGGTTGAGAATCCAACAGCCGGACGCTTAGATCCTGGAACGGGAGGCCTTAGAAAGGTTCGGCTTCCCGACTCAGCGCGGAATAAGGGGAAACGATCTGGGGCGCGAGCTCACTATCTGTTTCTCTCTGCACACGGGATCATCTATCTGTTGTTTGTGTACGGCAAGAATGAACAAGAAAGCCTCTCGCCTCAGCAGAAAAAGGCGCTAGCGGCGATGGCAAATAAGATCAAGGCTGAGTGGAGCACATAGCGGCTAGTGTGTGACTCAGCTTTCAGATTCGGGGAGACTAATTCAGAGCCCCGTTAGAATCGTAGAAAAGGACTGAGTAATGAGGAAGGAACTGTTTGCTGAGCTTTTGGAGTCGATGGGCGAGGCGCTTGATCA
>JAYTNC010000151.1:0-3350 GCA_043748515.1 Gemmatimonadota bacterium
GATCCGGAGTTCCTCGAGAAGCGCGACGTCTTCGCCGCGGCAATGCCGGGCGCCACCGTGCTCGTGAACACGGTGGTGCCGCCGGACAAGTTCTTCGACGCACTGCCGCTCGAGGCGCAGCGGCAACTCGTGGAGAAGACGTGCCGCGTGTTCGTGATCGACGGCTACGGCGTGGCCGAGCGGGCGGGGCTGGGGCGGCGCATCAACACGGTGATGCAGGCCTGCTTCTTCTCGCTCTCGGGCGTGCTGCCGTTCGACGAGGCGATGGACCACATCAAGTCGAGCGTGGTCGCGACCTACGGCCGGCGCGGCGCCGAGGTGGTGAAACGCAACGTCATGGCGCTCGACACCGCGCTCGCGGAGCTGAAGGAGATCGCACTGCCGGCCGCGACGACCACCACGCGCCCGCGGCCGCCGGTGGTGCAGGGGAACGCGCCCGACTTCGTGCAGCGCGTCACGCGGATGCTGCTGGAGGGCAATGGCGACCTGCTCCCGGTGAGCGCCTTCCCGCCCGACGGCACCTGGCCCACGGGCACGAGCAAGTTCGAGAAGCGCGCGATCGCGCAGGAGATCCCCACGTGGAACGAGGATCTCTGCGTGCAGTGCAACTTCTGCTCGATGATCTGCCCGCACACGGCGATCCAGACCAAGGTCTACGCGCCCGAGGCGCTCGCGGGCGCGCCCGACGGATTCAAGAGCATCGCGCAGGACATCTACCCGATGCCCGAGGGCACGCGCTACACCGTGCAGGTCGCGCCCGAGGATTGCACCGGCTGCGGACTGTGCATCGAGGTCTGCCCGGCGAAGGATCGCAAGCAGCCGTCGCGGAAGGCGCTCATGGCGACGCCGCTCGACCTGCACCGCGAGAAGGAGCGGGCCGCGTTCGCGTTCTACGAGACGATCCCCTCGGCGTCGCTCGCGGGGATCGGGATCGAGAAGCGTTCGGCCGCGCTGCGGCTGCCGCTGTTCGAGTTCTCGGGCGCCTGCGCGGGCTGCGGCGAGACGGCGTACATCCGGCTGCTCACGCAGCTCTACGGCGACCGCTTGGTGATGGCGAACGCGACCGGCTGTTCGTCGATCTACGGCGGCAACCTGCCGACGTCGCCCTACACCACGAACGCTGAAGGGCGCGGGCCGGCCTGGGCGAACAGCCTGTTCGAGGACAACGCCGAGTTCGGGTTCGGCATGCGGCTCTCGCTCGACGCGCAGGCGTCGCGGGCGAAGGCGCTGCTCGAGTCGGTCGCGACGCGGTTGCCCGAGCGGCTCGTGAACGAACTGCTCGCGACGGCGGTGCACGACGACGCATACATCGCCGACCAGCGCGAGCGCGTGGCCGCGCTGCTGCATGAACTCGCGAACGACGCGAGCCCCGAAGCGACGGCGCTGCGCGCACTCGCGCACCACCTGGTGCCGCGCAGTCTCTGGATCGTCGGTGGCGACGGCTGGGCCTACGACATCGGCTTCGGCGGGCTCGACCATGTGCTCGCGTCGCACAGGAACGTGAACGTGCTGGTGCTCGACACGGAGGTCTACTCGAACACCGGCGGGCAGGCGTCGAAGGCCACGCCACTCGGCGCAGCGGCCAAGTTCGCGACCGCGGGCAAGGCGACACGCAAGAAGGACCTCGGCCTGCTCGCGATGAGCTACGGCCATGTGTACGTGGCGCAGGTGGCGATGCAGTCGAAGAGCGCGCAGACCGTCGAGGTGTTCCTCGAGGCGGAGCGGCACCCGGGACCGTCACTCGTGATCGCGCACAGCCCGTGCATCGCGCACGGCTACGACCTGATCAAGAGTCCGCAGCAGCAGAAGCGCGCCGTGGACAGCGGCATGTGGCCGCTCTACCACTACGATCCGGCGCGCGTGGCCGCAGGGGAGTCGCCGCTCGTGCTCGACTCGCCGGAGCCGCGGCTCGACGTGGCGAAGTACATGGAGAACGAAGCGCGCTTCCGCATCGTCGAGCTGCGGTCGAGCGAGCGGTACGCGATGCTGCTGGACGCGGCGCGCGACGGCGTGAAGCAGCGGCGCGCGCTCTACGAGCAGATGGCGAAGATCCACCTCCCGCCGGAGCACGACAATGGTTGATCTCAAGACCCGATGGCTCGGGCGCATGTTGCCGAGCCCGATCATCCTCGGCGCGAGTCCACTCTCGCACGACGTCGAGCAGATCGTCGCGGCGGTGGAGGCGGGGGCGGGAGCCGTCGTGATGTACTCGTTGTTCGAGGAGCAGGTGATCAACGAGCAGATGGCGGCGCATCATTTCATAGACGCGCGGGTGGACACCAACGCCGAGGCGAGCGGATTCCTGCCTGACGTCGACGTCTTCTCGCTGGGCGCCGAGCCGTACCTGAAGCAGCTGCAGCTGCTGCGCGACCGCGTGCAGGTGCCGGTGATCGCGTCGCTCAACGGCACGAGCCCCGGCGGCTGGACCGACTATGCGCGCGCCTGCGAAGCGCGCGGCGCCGACGCGATCGAGCTCAACCTGTACGACGTGGTCACGTCGTTCGACGAGAGCGCGAAGAAGGTGGAGGATCGCCAGCTCGCCGTGGTCGAGTCGGTCGCGCACACCGTGGGCATCCCGATCACGGTGAAGCTGAGCCCGTTCTACACGTCGGTGCCGGCGTTCGTGAAGCGGATCCAGAATGCGGGCGCCGAGGGCGTGACGCTGTTCAACCGGTTCTACCAGCCCGACGTGGACCTCGAGACGCTTGGCGTGGACCGACGGTTGACGTTGTCGACGTCACGCGAGCTGCCGCTAAGGCTGCATGCGCTCGCGGTGCTCTCGCCGCACACGACACTGGGGCTCGCGTGCACCGGCGGCGTGCACTCGGGGCACGACGCGGCGAAGGCGCTGCTCTGCGGCGCCGACGTGATCCAGCTGACGTCGGTGCTGCTCGAGAAGGGACCGGCGTACGTGAGCACGGTGATCAGGGAGCTGCACGACTGGCTCGCGCAGACCGGTTATGTGTCGAGCGACGAGGCGCGCGGCGTGCTCGCGATGGGGACGGCGCCCGACGCGCATGTGTGGGAGCGGCTCAACTATATCAGGCTGCTGGACGGGTGGCGGTCGCGGCCTGGGGCGCGCTGAGGCCGAGGGTCGGCGGTAGCGTCGCGGCCGCTCAGGCCGCGAAGAGCTTCGCCAGATCCATCTCGAACGCAGGCGCTCGTTCGTGCGGGCGCCACGTGAGGCGCGTGGTCTCCACCTGAGGGAAGGGCGCTTCCGGCGTCCAGACCTCGACGTACTTCTTGCCGGCCTCGACGAGCCAGAGCGTCGGGACGCCGTTCGCCTGATAGTATTTCCGCTTCTGGAACCGATCGTGCCGTGCCGTGGACGGACTGAGGATCTCGACGAC
>JAYTNC010000152.1:0-3233 GCA_043748515.1 Gemmatimonadota bacterium
GTGTGAGAAGCGTGCCCTGCTTCCGCGATGTTACCGACATCAGCCCCCACGCAAAAGGACGGTCCCCACGGGGAACCGTCCTCAGCAACAACTACCGCGCAGCGGTTTAGTTCAACGAGTATTGGACAGACCTGTCTAACACGAGCGAATCCCGATTTAGACAGACCTGCCTAACACCTGCTCAGCCAATGTCCGACCCGGTCGAGCGGAGCGCAAGCACCCCTCGCATCTGCAGTTACCTGCGCGCCGTTATTGCCACCACCGACGCCAGCCGACGCGTTAGACGGACCGGCATAACACCGCAGGCGGGGCGATGACCCTAAGCCCCCCGCCCAGCCCGCTCCACCGCATCCTTCGCCATCACCCCCATATCCAACGCCCCATTCCCCTCCTCAATCAACCCATCCATCCTCACCTTCAACCCCGGCAACACCGCCAACGGCAGCTCCCCCGCCGCTTCGATCATCAGTCGGATGTCTTTCCTCGCCATCGTCAACTCGAAGCTCGCCGTGAAATCCCCGGCCGCCATCTTCGTCCCGCGCCCCATGATGATCCCGGCGCCGAAGAAGAAGTTCAGCAGGCTCAACGCCTCCGTCGGCTGCACCGCGGAGTTCGCCGCGATCGAGAACACATCCGACACGATCGCCCCGCTCCCGATGATGTACGCGTTCCCGCACAGCTTCATCACCGCCGCCAGGTCGTTCCGCTCCCCGAGGTACTCCACCCGCGCCGCCTGCACCTCCAGCGCCGGCTTCACGAGCTCGAACAGCGCCTTCGGCCCGCACGCCATGATGATCCCCTGCGACTCCCGCGCCGCCGCCGGCCCGATGAACACGGGGCAGTGGAGGTACCGCACCCCCTCCGCATTCAGCCGCGTCGCCCGCTCGGCGGTCAGCATCGGCAACGTCGTCGTGTGATCGATGATCACCGCGCCCGCCGCGAGCCCCGGCCGCAGCGCCTTCACCACCTCCTCCACCGACGCGTCGTCCTGCAGCACGAGATGCACCCGCTCCGCACCGCGCACCGCCATCTCCGGCGACCCCGCCACCTGCGCGCCGAACGGCTGCAGCGCGCGCGCCTTCGCCGTCGTGCGGTTCCAGACGGTCACGCTGTCGCCACGCTTGCACGCGGCCTCCACGAAGGCGCCGCCGAGCAGTCCGGTCCCGAGAAATGCGATCTGTGCCATGGTCTTCACCGCGTGGGTTGAGTGAGGCGATCATCCGGTACGCGACGGCCGAGCAGCGCCTGTACGTTCCGCAACTGCAACAGGTAGAACCAGGCGCCCAGCAGGGCGGCGCCCAGAGTGAACAGCAACATCAGCGCGCTCGCCGGCGTTCCTGCGCGCAGCCCGCGCACGAACTCCAACGGGATCGAGAGCGCGAGCGCCCACCCGGCCACCCGTGGCGCGATCGCGCGCAGCTCCTCCGTCGCGCGCCCGGCCTGCTCGGCGAGCGCGTAGCCGAGGATCGTGAACGCCGACACCTGCGCCATCGCGCGGAAGATCGCGCGGTCGTCCAGTCGCACCTCCGGCGGAAGGAGCGCGAACATCCCGCGCCACTCCCCGAGCCCGCCGAACGGCGCGTCGAGCGGCCAGAGCGCGAAGGCCGCGGCGAAGGCCACGAGCGGCACGAGCGCGACCCGCAGTGTCGGTCCCTCGAAGCGTCGCGAGCGCTGGCCATCGGCGGTGCGCCCATCCGTCCATCCCACGGGCAGCGCGAGCCGGAGCAGTGCGGCGGCGACCAGTGCGGCAGCGCCCCAGAGGATCACCGAGATTCCGTACCGCGCGGCGGGCAACAGGCCCACCACCACGAACAGCAGCGCACCCGAGGCGAACGTCAGCAGCGGCCGCACCCGCTCGGCCGAGCGCGGCGCGACATACGCCGCATGCACCGACGCCACGATCCACGCGACCGACACGATCGGCAGCACGAGCAGCAGCGCGAGCGCGCGGTCGGCCGAGAGCCCCACGAGCCAGAGCAGCGGCACGAAGAGGTACGTGAGCCCCACGAGCGGCAGGTCGAGCGCGAAGGCGCGCACCGTTGCCTCGCCATGCAGCCCGCGCGTCGCGCGCGCGGCGATCAGCGTGCCGAGCGCGGCCCCGGTGGCGTTGGTGATGAGGTCGCTCAGGGAAGGGAAGCGCAGCGGCGTGAAGAGCTGCGCAGTCTCGATCATCCCGCTGAACAGCGCCCCCACCACGAAGGCGCGCACCCAGTCGGGGGCCGAGCCGCGCGCGCGGCCGAGCTGGTGCACGAAGCCGAGCGGCACGAAGAGCACCACGTTGAGCACCATGTCCTGCAGCTCCCACACGGGGCTCAGTCCCTGCACGGGCGCGCTCGCGAACCGGAACGGCGCGAGCGTGATGATCGCGATCATCAATGCGAGGTAGCCGAGCACGGCGCGGGTGAGGCGGTCGGCGTCATTCGGTCGCATATTCTGAATGATGCCGCGCGACGCGCCGGCTGTGCACCCATACAGACCCACGGATCGAGGCCGCCCCATGACCACCCGACCACGCGACTCCGGCGAGTTCTGCTGGATCAACATCCTCACGCCGCAGCCCGCCGCGGCGCAGGCCTTCTTCGCCGCGCTCCTCGGCTGGACCGCCGAGTCCTTCCCCGGGCAGGAGACGCCCTACACGACCTTCAAGCTCGGCGCGACCGTCTACGTCCCGGTCGCCGATGCGCCCGGCGTCGGTCGCTTCTGCGGCATCCGCTCGCCGCAGGGCGTGCACTTCATGGTCATGCAGTACGCGCGGTGATCACCACGCGCGGTGATCACCACGCGCGATGATCACTGCGCGCGATGATCACTGCGCGCGCAGCGACTCCGACGGATCGATCCGGCTCGCGCGCGCCGCCGGCAGCCAGCACGCCGCCACGCCGATCGCACCCATCATGAGCGCGACGGCGAGCAGCGTCACCGGATCGCGCGCCGCCACGCCGAAGAGCAGCCCCTCGATCGACTTCGCGAGCAGCAGCGATCCCGCGACGCCCGCGAACAGTCCGAGCCCCACGAGCAGTCCGCCTTCGCGCAGGATCATCGTCTGCACGCGGCGCGGGTCGGCGCCGAGGCTCATCCGGATGCCGATCTCGTTCGTGCGCGCGCTCACCGAGAAGGCGAGCACCGCCGCGATGCCGATCGCCGCGATCACCAGCGCGAGCAGGCCGAACGAGCCCACCAGCAGCGCGTTGATCCGGCGCGGGCCAACGCTCTCGTCGCGGATCGCGTCGAGC
>JAYTNC010000153.1:0-4175 GCA_043748515.1 Gemmatimonadota bacterium
CGCGCTCGACGAGCGCGACGGCGGCGGAGTCGTTCGTCTGCGCCGCGGCGGGCGCGGCCCCGAGCAGCGCGGTCAGCGCGAGCGCCACCACTACCGCCGTGCGCACCATCGTGCCGCGCCGCTGGATCACGCGGACGGCGCCGTGATGGTGCGCCCGATCGCGTCGGCCACGCGACGCAGCTGGTGCATGGTATCCATGAACTGATCCGGCGTCTGCGACTGCGCGCCGTCGCTCATCGCCTTTTCGGGCTGCGGATGCACCTCGATGATGACGCCGTCCGCGCCCGCGGCGATCGCGGCGCGCGACATCGGCAGCACCTTGTCGCGGCGGCCCGTGCCATGGCTCGGGTCGGCCACGATCGGCAGATGCGAGAGCTGCTGCACGATCGGGATCGCCGTGAGGTCGAAGAGATTGCGCGACGCGGTGTCGAAGCTGCGCAGGCCGCGCTCGCAGAGGATCACCTGCGTGTTCCCCTCGGCGAGGATGTACTCCGCCGAGAGCAGGAGATCCTGGATCGTCGCCGCCATGCCGCGCTTGAGCAGCACCGGCTTGCCGATCTTGCCGACGGTCTTGAGCAGCGAATAGTTCTGCATGTTGCGCGCGCCGATCTGCAGGCAGTCGGCGTACTCGGCGACGAGGTGCGCGCCCTCGTCGTCCATCGCCTCGGTGACGATCGCGAGTCCGGTCTCCCGCTTCGCGAGCGCGAGCATCTCGAGGCCCTGCTTGCCGAGTCCCTGGAACGAGTACGGCGACGAGCGCGGCTTGAAGGCGCCGCCGCGCAACGCCACCGCGCCGGCGGCTTTCACCGCGCGCGCCGAGGCGACGATCTGCGCTTCGTTCTCGACCGAGCAGGGGCCCGCGATGACCGGCACGTCGCGGCCGCCGAAGACCACGCCCGGCGCGATCGTGACGAGCGTGTTCTCGGGCTTCCACTCGCGCGAGACCTGCTTGTAGGGATTCGAGACGTAGATGACCTCCGCGACGCCCGGCATGTCCTCGAGGGACGAGCCGTCGACGCGGGCGTCGTTGCCGATCAGTCCGATGGCGGTGCGCTGGGCGCCCGGCATCGGCTGCGGCGTATAGCCCCGCTCCTTGATCCAGTCACAGACGCGGGCGACCTCGGCCTCGGTCGCGTGCTGCTTCATCACCACCAGCATGGGCGGATCCTCAGGCGGTGGCGGGAGTGGTGGTCTCGGCGAGTTCGCCGGCCCGCTGGTCGCCGTCGTCCACCGCGCGACCGTTCATCCGGACGCTGACGAGGGACGAGACGCCGGGCTCCTGCATGGTGACGCCGTAGACCGCGTCGGCGGCCTCGGTCGTCGTGCGCGGGTTGTGCGTGATCACGATGAACTGGGTGTTCTTCTTGAATTGGTTGAGCATCTTCACGAACCGACCGATGTTCTGGTCGTCGAGCGGCGCGTCGACTTCGTCGAGCAGGCAGAACGGGCTCGGCTTGGTGAGGAAGATGCCGAAGAGCAGCGAGAGCGCGACGAGCGCGCGCTCACCGCTCGAGAGCAGATGGATGCGCTGCGTGCGCTTGCCGCGCGGGCTCGCGTGGATCTCGATGTCGCAGTCGAGCGGCGCATCGGGATTCTCGAGTCGGAGGTCGCACTCGCCGCCGCCGAAGAGCGTCATGAAGATCTCGCGGAAGTGCGCGCGCACCTGCGCGAACGTGGCGAGGAAGAGGTCGCGCGCAGTGACGTCGATCTCCTTGATCGCCTCGCGCAGCTTGACCTGCGCCTCGGAGAGGTCGGCGCGCTGCGTCGTGAGGAAGTCGAGGCGTTTGGTCTCCTCCTCGTGCTCCTCGATCGCGAGCGGGTTCACCGGGCCGAGTTGCTCGATCTGCTTGCGCAGCTCATCGGCTTCGGCGCGGAGCGCCTCTTCCGCGGCCTCGACCACGGTGTAGCCGACCATCAGTTCGTCGAGCGGACGGCGCCACTCGGCCTCGAGGCGCTCCTTTACCGCGGCGCGCTTGCCCGAGAGCTCGGCGAAGCGGAGCTCGGCCACGTACAACCCCTGCGCGCCCTCGTCAGCGGAACGGCGCGCCGCGTCGAGTGAGTGGTCGGCGTCGGTGAGCGCGCCGTCGGCGGCGCGCACGCCCTCTTCGGCGAGCGCGAGCGCCTGGTCGGCGTCGGCCTGCGTCGCGCGCCGCGCCGCGATCTCCTGCTGCCAGACGGTCATCTGTTCCTCGAGATGCCCGTCCTGCTCCGCCAGCGTCGCGAGTTCCTTCTCGAGGGCGGCGAGCCGGCTCACCGCCGACTCGCGCTCGCGGTCGAGCCGCTCACGGCGCTCGGTCGCGACCTGACGACGCGCCTCGGACTGCGCATGCGCCACCTGATGTGCGGCGCGCGCCTCGCGCGCCTCGTCCTGCATGCGGTCCGCGGCGACGAGCAGCGCGCGGGCGCCGTTCGCGGCGTCGTCGGCATCGGCGAGCAACTGCGACGTCTCGTCCTGCGCGACGATGCTCGCGGTGACGCGTTCGCCGAGTTCGTTGTGCCGGCCCGCGAGCTTCTCGCGGAGCGCGACCGCGTCGGCGAGTTCACGCGCCGCGCGGTCGCGCACGCGGTCGCGCTCGTTGCGCACCTGTGCGGCCTGCGCGGCCGCCTGCTGTGCCGACGCGGTCTCGTCGGCGGCGTGGGAGGCCGCCGTCTCGGCGCGCACCACTTCATCGTGCACCTGCTGCGCGGCGGCCTGCACCGCGGCGCGGCGCACCTCGATCGTGCTCAGGAGCACGCGCAGCTCCTCGAGCTCGGCGCGACGACGCAACGGACCGGCACCGGCCTCCTTGGCCGGCAGCCAGACCGCGCCACGCGCATCGACGAAGCCGTTGCCGTCGCTCGTCGCATGCACGCGCCCGAGCAGGGCGCGCACCCAGCCGCCTGCGGCCCCTTCGGCGCGCACACGCGCTCCGAGTTCGGTCGCGTCGCCGGAGAGTCCGTTGCCGTTCACGGCGTCGAGCGGGAGCAGCAACAGCGCACCCGGATTCGCCTCGGCATGCCAAGCGCGCACGGCGTCGGCAGCGGCGCTGTCGCGCACCACCACGGCATGCACGGTCGCGCCGAGGAAGCGTTCGACCTGCGACGCGACCGCGGTGTCGGCGCCGATGAAGTCGGAGAGCGGGCCGAGGACGGCGTCGCTGCCGAAGCGCTCGCGCTCGCGGAGCAGGCGCGCGGCCGCTGGGGCGAGGCCCACGCGCTCGCGCTCGAGCCCTTCGAGTGCGGCGAGCTTGCCTTGTGTTGCCGTGTGTTCCTCTTCCACGCGGCGCACGTCGGCGCGCGCTGCGGCCTCGGCGTCGCGCGCGGCACGCGCGGCGGCGCGGGCCTGGTCGAGCGCGTTCTCCGCGGCGGCGGCCATCTCGCGCGCCATCGCGAGCGACTCGTCGGCGGCGCCGAGTTCACGCTCGGCGAGCGAGAGGCGCGACGCGAGGGATTCGTGCTCGGCGAGCAGCGCCTCCGTGCGCTGCGCGACCTCGGCGAGTTCGCGCTCGGCGTTCTCCCGCTCGAGTTCGAGCCGGCGCACGCGGTCGCGCAACTCGCGCACCGCGCGGTCGGCGTCGTCCGCGGCGGAGCGCGCGCCGCCGACGGTGCTGCGCGCGAGATCCTCGGCCTCGACCTTCTCGGCGAGCGCATTCGCGGCCGACTCGAGGGCGAAGACGCACTGCTGCTCGTCCTGCTGCGCGGCCTCGAACTCGCCCTGCACGCGATCACCGAACGCGGCACCCTCGGCGCGCTCCTGCGCGGCGCGCTCGCGGCGCGTGAGCGCGTTGCGATGCCGTTCCTCGGCCACCGCGAGCTGCTGCTGCAGCTCGAGCACCGCCTGACGCGCCGTCGCGGCGACCAAGGCGCGCTCGTGGCGCGACGTCTCGGCGGCGGCGCGCGCCGCGTGCGAGGCATCGCGCGCGGCCTCGGCGTCGCGCACGCCCTGCTGCGACGCGGGGAGCGCCTCGCGCAGCGTGCCAAGACGCGTCTCGAGTCCGGCGAGCTCCTCCTGCCAGGCGGCCATCTCGCCCGCGGCGAGCGTGAGTTCGACGGCGAAGCGGCGCGTGGTGATCTCTGCGTGCCGCTCGGCGCGACGACGCTGGCGCAGCAGCGAACGGACCTGTGTCTGCACTTCGGAGGTGAGGTCGTCGATGCGGAGCAGATCCGCGCTCGTCGCCTCGAGCTGGCGCTCGGTG
>JAYTNC010000154.1:0-14996 GCA_043748515.1 Gemmatimonadota bacterium
GTGAGCGAGACGATCAGCGACGCGAGGATCGTGAGCACCACCGCCGCCGGCATCGAACGGATGAACTTGCCGGCGGTGCCCGGGAGCAGCATCACCGGCAGGAAGGCGAACACGAGCGTGGCGGTGGTGCCGAGCACCGCGACGAAGATCTGCTGGGTCGCCGCGATCGCCGCCTGCACGCGCGTGTGCCCTTGCCGCAGGAAACGCGCGATGTTCTCCACGACCACGATCGAGTCGTCGACCAGCAGGCCGAGCGCGATCACGAAGCCGACGATCGAGAGTTGGTTGATGGTGAAGCCGAGGGCCTTGAGCAGCGTCACGCCGATCGCGAGCGAGAGCGGGATGCTCACCATCACGATCGCCGACGCGCGGAAGCCGAGCGGGAGGAGCGTGAGCAGCACCAGCAGGATCGCGATCAGGAAGTCGACGCCGAGGCGCGAGAGGCGCAGCTTCACGTTCGCGGACTGGTCGAACGGCCGCTCCATCGTGATGCCCGCCGGCAGTTCCGCCTCGGCGGCGTCGGCCGCGGCCCAGAGGAGGTCGCGCACCGCCATGATGTTCTGCCGCTCCTGCATGTTGGCCGTCACCCAGACGGCGCGCCTGCCGTCGAGCCGCGCATGCGAAGCCGCCTCTTCGTAGTCCCACGAGACCCGGGCAACGTCCCCCACGCGCACCGTCGCGCCGGCGGCACCACCGATCACGGTCTCGCGCACCTCGTCGAGCGAGCGGTAGCTGCCGCTGGTCTTGACGTTGAAGCGTCGCCGGCCGGCGTCCACGCTGCCGCCCGGGATGTTGACGCTCTCGCCGCCGATCGCCTGGATCACGGTACCGAGCGGGATGCGCAGCTCGGCCAGCCGGCCCGCGTCGAGCGAGACCCGCACCTCGCGACGCGGGTATCCCCACGTCTCGGATGCCTTCACGCCGGGGAGACGCGCGAGATCGTCGCGCAGCCGTCGCGCCGCGCGATCGAGTTCGGTCCAGGGTGCGCTCTCCGACACCAGCGCGAACTGGGCGATGTTCACATCCGACGCATTGATGCGGATCACCTCGAGCCGCGCCAGGTCCTGCGGCAGCGACGGACGCAGCGCGTTGATCTCGCGGACGATCTCGTCGTACTTCCGGTCCGCGTCCACAGAGACGTCGAACTCCGGCTGGATCACGGCGAGCCCGTCCTCGATAGACGTCTTCACGTCGATCAGTCCCTCGAGCGCGCGGACCTTGTCCTCGATCGGGTCGACCACGAGCTGCTCGATGTCGGTCGGCGTCGCGCCGGGATACACGATCGCGATCGGATAGATCGGGATCGGGAACGTCGGATCCTCGGCGCGCGGGATGGTCACGATCGAATACGCCCCCATCACGAGCAGCGCAAAGAAGACGACCAGTGTGAACTGACGATTCCTGACCGAGAACTCGGCGATCCTCACGGCGTCTTCTCCACGCTCACGACTACTTTGTCGCCATCGACCAGACGCGTCGCACCGGCCGTGATCACGCGCGCGTTCGCGGGCAGTCCCTCGCTGATCGCCGCCATCGCGCCGTCGAGGAAGGCGACCCGCACCGCGATCCGGCGCACGGCGCCGCCGGTGTCATCCAGCACGAAGACCGACGCGGCGGATCCGTCGACCTCGAGGAGCGCCTCGGCCGGGATCATCGGCAACGCGGTCGCGGCCTGCGGGGACAGGATCGCGCGACCGATGAGGCCGCTCGACAACCGTTCACCACCGGACTGCACCGCGATCTCCACTTCGTAGGTGCCGGTCATCGGCATCGCCGAGACCCCGACGCGCTCCACGCGACCGCTGAACTCCCGACCCGGGAACGCATCGAAGGTGACCCGCGCGCTCTCGCCGGCCTTGAGGCGCACCGCATCGCGGTCCGCCGCGGCGGCGCGCAGCACGAGTCCGCGACGGTCCGTACGCAGGACGATCAACGACGCGTTCGGCCCCACGAGTTGCCCGACCTCCAGCGCGCGGCGCAGCACGATCCCGCTCGCGGGCGCGCGGATCACCGCATACTGCCGGTTGAACTCGGCCGCGCGGAGCTGCGCCGAAGCGACGTCGAGTTGCGTGCGGGCATCCTCGACCTGCGAGCGCGTCGCCACGCTGTCGGCGAGGAGCCGCTCGGCGCGCGTCATGTCGCGCTGCGCCTTGTCGCGGCCTTCACGCGTCGCCGAGACCTGCGCGTCGATCTCGGCGAGCGAGAGTTCGGCGAGCACCTGTCCTGCGGCCACCGACTGGCCTGCCTCGACCGCCACGCGGGCGACCACACCGCCGATCTTGAACGCGAGCGGGATCTCCTCCTTGGCGCCGAGAGTGCCGGTGAGGACGATCGCAGGCATGGTGGTGCGCAACTCCGGCGTTGCGACCCGGACCGCGATGCGCACTTCCTCCTCGGCGGCAGGCGCGGCGTCCGCGCCGCCGCAGGCCGTGGAGAGGATCAGGAGCGCGGGGATCAGCATCGAACGGTTCACGGCGTGGCCCTCGGATAGACCGCGGCCGCGCGATCGAGCTCGACGCGCCGCAGGTAGTAGTCGTAGGTGGTGAAGACGGCGTTCATTTCGGCGGCGGTGAGCTGCGTGCGCGCCTGACTCAGCTCGAGCGGGCTCGCGAGCCCCTCCTCCGCGCGACGTCGCACCAGGTCATGCGTGCGCGCCGCCGCGACGCGCTGGTCCTCCGCAGTCGAGATACCTGCGCGCGCGACCTCGGCGGATTGCCAGGCGAGCCGCACCTGAAGTTCGACGCCGCGCTTCGCGTCCTCGCCCTGCAGCGCGAGCCGGCGCGCCTCCAGCCCCGCCTGTTCGGCGCGCGCCGCGTCGCGCCCGCCATTGAAGAGGTTCCACGACGCGACGAGCGAGACCGTCGTGAAGTCGACGTCCTGCGAGAAGCGGTAGTCATTGCCTTGTACGCCGTAGTCGAGCGCGACCGCGAGATTGGGCAGGTAGTTGCTCTGCGCCGCGCGCCGCTGCGCGAGCGCCGCGCGTTCGGCGGCGTCGAGCGCGCGCAGTTCTGCGCGGCGCCCGGTCGCAGAGGTGATCGCGGCGGCGAGCGCCGGCATCGCGCCGAAGCCGAGCGTGCTCTCGTCCTCGACGACCACCGAATCGGTGAGCGGGCGGCCGAGCATCATATTGAAGGATTGCGACGTCGCCTCGACGAGCTGCCGCGCCTCGGCCTCGCGCTGGATCACGTCGCTGAGTTCCGCGCGCGCGCGCGACAGCGCATCCGGCGTCGCGCGGCCGGCCTCGATCAGTCGCGAGATCACGCGGACCTGCTCCTCGAGCAACAGGCGCGTCGCCGCGCGCAGCTCGGCCAGGCGTCGCGCCTTCGCGTGCTGCAGGTAGGCCGAGCGGATCTCCGCCGCCACCGCGTGCACGCGCGCATCGCGTGTCGCCTCCTGCGCGTCGCGCACCGAACTGGCCGCGCGATAGCCGGCGATGATCGCCGGCTGGAAGATCGGCTGCGCCACGCGCACGCTCGTCTCCTGCTTGAGCGGCAGCCGCAGCTCGACGTCGGTGGGGAAGTTCGCCGTGCCGGTCAGCTGGTTGAGCGTCGAGAAGACCGGATTGATGAACTCGCCGAAGTCGACGACGCTGCCGCGCACGTCGGTGTGGCGCGCGTTGATCGTCGCCGTGGGGAGGAAGAGCCCGCGAGCCTCGCGGAGCGCGGCGCCGGAGCGCTGCACGGCGAGCTCCTCCTGCCGGAGTCCGAGGTTCTGCTTCAGGCCGAGTGCGACGTACTCGTCGAGCACCCGGGACTGAGCGTGGAGTGTCGGGACGCCGAGGGCCGAGCCGGCGACGAGAGCGACAAGGGCTGCGGCGATGTGGTGCTTCAGTGAGCGGCGCATCGGTGCGGCGTCCGGGTGAGGCGAGTGGGTATCCGGTGCGACCTGCTTCTATATCGCCGGTCTGGCAGCCGGCCATTTCTAGTTAATGGCCTCTAGTAGATAGCCAAGTATTAGAGGGTTTCCACTACTTGTCAATAGTGGAGGGAAACCTCTATTCTTATGGCCGTGACGACCACCCCGCCCATGCCGCCGGCTCCGGAGACCGAACCGCGGGCGCCCCGCGCCCCGCAGCAGGAGCGCGGGCAGCGCCGCGTCGAGCAGATCCTCGATGCCGCCGAGTCGGTCTTCACGGAGTCCGGGGTGGACGCGACGTCGATGCAGGCGATCGCCGACCGCGCCGAGTCGAGCGTGGGGTCGCTTTATCATTTCTTCCCGAACAAGGACGCGATCGTCGAGGCGATCGGCCGGCGCTACGCCGACCGGATGCGCGAGACCAACGAGCAGGCAATGCCGCTCGAGCTCGCGCACCTGCCGCCCGAGGAGTTGTTCGAGCGGGTGATCACGGCGCAGATCAGCTTCGTGGAGCGCACGCCGGCCTTCGCCGCGGTGCACGAGTCGATCCAGCGCAACTGCCCCGCGATCAGCGATGCGCTCAACGCCGCGATCGCGGGGCACGTCGGCAAGTTCCTCTCGCTGCGCTATCCGAAGATGCCCGAGCAGGAGCGCTGGGCTTCGGCGATGGTGTCGGTCGCGACGGTGCACGCGATGGTGCACCTCGCCTTCCAGGTGCCGCAGCCGCACCGGGGGGCGGTGATCGAAGAGGCGAAGCGGATGCTGATCGCGCACTACACTGCATACGACAAAGGCTGAAGGATGAAGGAGGCGCGCCGGAGACTGCCTGCCGCGCCCGCCGAGCGGAGAGTCCAGGGCCGCCCGAACGGGCGGCCCTCTCTCATCCTTGAGCCTCCATCGCGCCAGTAGATTCCGCCGATGCTCCAGGACCCACTCACCGCCATAGCCCTCGGCGCCCTCCTCGGCCTCCGCCACGCCACCGACGCCGACCATGTCGTCGCCGTGACGGCGATCGTCTCGCGTGAGCGTTCGCTCGGACGCGCGGCGCGCATCGGCGCGCTCTGGGGCGTGGGGCACACACTCACGCTGCTCGTGGTGGGCGGAGCGATCGTCGCGTTCCGTCTGGTGATCCCGCCGCGCGTCGGACTCGCGCTCGAGTTCGGCGTGGCGCTCATGCTGATCGTACTCGGCTTCACCAACCTCCGTGCGCGCGACGACGCGCCCCGCGCCGCGGTGCGACCCTTTCTCGTGGGACTCGTGCACGGCCTCGCCGGCTCGGCCGCCGTGGCACTGCTGGTGCTCGCGACGATCCGCGGCACCTTGGAAGCGCTCGCCTACCTGTTCGTATTCGGGCTCGGGACCATCGCGGGAATGATGGCGGTGACGATGCTCCTCGCGGCACCGGCGCTCTACGCCGGAGCGCGCGTCTCGCGCTTCCAGTCGGGGATCAGACTCGCCGCCGGTGCGCTCAGCATCGCGTTCGGCCTGCTGCTCGCGCGCGAACTCATCGTCGACGGCGGACTCTTCTCCGCCGCGCCGACGTGGCAGCCGCACTGAGCGCGCGCTGATGGCGGTGCGCGCGAAGCAGGCGCCGAAGCAGGCGCCGAAGCAGGCGACGAAGCAGGCGCCCAAGCGAACGCAGCCCGCCGCGGTCCAGCTCGACCCCGCCGAGATCAAACGGTTCGGCACGAGACTGCGCGCCTGGTACAAGCGCAACGCGCGCGACCTCCCGTGGCGCAACACCCGCGACCCATACCACATCCTCGTCTCGGAGCTCATGCTCCAGCAGACGCAGGTATCGCGCGTGATGGAGTTCTATCCGCGCTTCCTCGCGCGCTTCCCCACACTGGAGAAGCTCGCCGATTCGCGCGAGAGGCACGTGGTCGAGGCGTGGGAAGGACTCGGCTACTACGCGCGCGCGCGGAATCTGCACAAGCTCTCACGCGCGGTCGTACGCGAGGGCGCCGCGGCGTGGGGCGACGCCTCGCGCGCGCCGACGCCGCCCGTCGCCACGCTCCCAGCGGAGCCCTCGTCGCTCCGCCGGCTCCCCGGCATCGGTGCGTACACCGCGGGCGCCGTCGCGAGCTTCGCGTTCGAGCGCCGCGCCGCGCTCGTGGACACGAACGTCGCGCGCGTGATCACGCGCGTCTTCGCGCCGCGCCTCCAGCCCAAGCGCGCGCGCGACCAGAAACCGATCTGGGCCATCACCGAGGCGACGTTGCCGCGTACCGGCAAGGCGACCTGGACGCACAATCAGGCGCTCATGGAACTCGGCGCGCTGGTGTGCACGGCGCGGGTGAAACGGTGTGGGCGCTGTCCGGTGCGCGGGATATGCCGGAGCGCGGAGCCGGTGTGAAGGCTGAAGGATGAACGGTGCGCACGGGGCGCTGCGTCCAGAGTGCGATCGCCACACCGACCGCGATGGCGCCCAGCAGCAGCACGAGACTCCCGGCCGGTTCGAGTTCGGGACCGCGCTCGCCTCCGAACCGCACCAGCTTGAACACGATCGGGATCGAGACCCCGCCCAGGAACCCGCAGGCCGCCGCGATCCGTTTGCGGCGTGCGATGCGCCCACGCTCCACGCCGGCACGGTGAGGTGCTGCATGAGCAGCTTATGCGCGCGCTCCGCCTCGAATGGCGGCCGCCTGTTCCGGGCTCATGTAGTGCGGCGTCCCGATCGAGTGCCCGACCTCGGTGAGGTTGCTCGCGCGCTCATGCCACGCGATCCCGAAATCCATGATGCGCGCACGCCCCGTGCCGCGCTCGATCAGGAGGTTGTCGGGCTTCACGCGCGTCGTACGGCCCCGAGCGCACGACGCGCTCGGTGAGCGTCTCGCCGTCCACGCACTGCATGACGAAGGCGAGCAGCTCCCAGTGCTCCTCGACCGCGTGCACGTGCACGATGTTGGGATGCGAGAGCGAGGAAGACCGCGCCCATCCCGCCGCGGCCAAGCTCGCGGAGGATTTCGTACCGGCCGGCGACGGCCGCTTCGAGTGACTCGTGGATCGGATCGGGCAACGGCGGACGAAGGCTGAAGGATGAAGGCTGAAAGTCGGGATGCGGGATGCGGAGATGGGAAGAGGCGCGCCCACCGACTCCCAGCGCCAGCCTGAACGAAGAAGGCGAGGCCGCATGGCCTCGCCCCGTTCATCCTCCAGCCTTCATCAAGGATCTACTTCTTGACCTTATGCCCCAGATCCACCTTCGCCGCGTACGGCCGCTCCGCATGCCCCGTGTAGATCTGCCGCGGACGCGCGATCTTCTGCTCCTTGTCGAGCAGCAGCTCCTCCCACTGCGCCATCCATCCCGCGGTGCGCGCGATCGCGAACAGCACCGTGAAGTAATCCGTCGGGAAGTGCATCGCGCGGTAGATCAGCCCCGTGTAGAAGTCCACGTTCGGATAGAGCTTGCGCGAGATGAAGTACTCGTCGCTGAGCGCGATGCGTTCGAGCTCGAGCGCGATCTCCATGTCCTTCGTGAGGCCGGCCACGCGCAGCACGTCGTCGCAGAGCCCCTTCACGATGCGGGCCCGCGGGTCGTAGCTCTTGTACACGCGGTGACCGAAGCCCATCAGCCGGTGCGTGCCCTTGCCGCTCTTCACCGACTCGATGAAGGCCGGGATGTTCTTCACGTCGCCGATCTCGTGGAGCATGCGGAGCACCGCCTCGTTCGCGCCGCCGTGCAGCGGGCCGTACAGCGCCGCGATGCCGGCCGCGACGGCCGAGTACGGATCGACCTGCGACGAGCCCACCGCGCGCACCGCGTTCGTCGAGCAGTTCTGCTCGTGGTCGGCGTGCAGGATGAACAGGACGTCGATCGCCTTCGCGTACACCGGATGCGCCTCGTACTTCGGCTCCGACATGCGCGCGATCATCGACAGGAAGTTCTCGGCGTACGGCAGCGAGTTGTCGGGATACACATACGGCATTCCCTTCACGTGCCGGTACGCGAACGCCGCCAGCGTCGGCATCTTCGCCAGCAGGCGGATGAACGCGATGTCGCGCTCACGCTCGTCGAAGATGTCCTTGGACGTCGGGTAGAACGACGAGAGCGCGGCGACGCCGGCCGTCATCATCGCCATCGGGTGCGCGTCGTAGCGGAACCCTTCCATGAAGTGCTTGATGTTCTCGTGCACGTACGTGTGGTACGTGATGTGGTACTGGAACTCGTCGTACTCCTTCTGCGTCGGCAGCTCCCCCTTCCGCAGCAGCCACGCGACCTCGAGGAAGTTCGACTTCTCGGCGAGCTGCTCGATCGGATATCCGCGGTAGCGCAGGATCCCCTTGTCGCCGTCGATGAACGTGATCGCGGAACGGCACGACGCGGTGTTCATGAACGCCGGGTCGTAGCCCATGATGCCGAAGTCGTCGGCATTGACCTTGATCTGCTTCAGGTCCGCGGTGCGGATCGTCTCGTCGGTGATCGGGACGGTGTAGATCTTCCCGGTGCGCGAGTCCTTGATCTCGAGGTGGTCGCCCGTGACGGGTGCCTTGGCGTCTGGCTTGCCTGACATCGGATTCGGTCTCATCTGGTGGGTGGAACCGGCCGTGGCAGAGCGCCGGCCGGGCTGTGCGCCAGCGGTCCCTTGGCGCGCTTGAAAGATATCATCCGACTGCGCGATAAGTGCCCGGCCGGATGGCCTCCGCTATCCTTACGCGTGGAATCACACCTCCTCCTCCCGCTCGTCGCGCTCGCCGCGGCCGCCGGCGCCGCCATGAACGCGGTCGCCGGCGGGGGGACGCTCGTGACCTTTCCCGCACTCGTCGCGCTCGGCATCCCGATGGTCACGGCGAACGCGACCTCGACCGTCGCGCTCTGGCCGGGGACCATGACCTCGCTCTGGGGCTACCGCGCCGAACTGCGCGGCGCCCGCCGCTGGGCGATCGCCTTCGCCGTCCCGAGCTTCATTGGCGGCATCATCGGCGCGCTCCTGCTCCTTGTCACGCCGGAGCAGCGCTTCGCCGCGATCGTCCCCTGGCTCATCCTCGGTGCGACCGCGCTGTTCATCGCCCAAGGGCCGCTGCTGAGCCGCTTCCGCGAGCGGGCGCCGGCGGCCGAGATGCACGACGCGGACGGCTCCCTCCACCCGCCCTCGGCACCGTTCCTGGTCTACCAGCTCTTCGTCGGCGTCTATGGGGGCTACTTCGGTGCGGGGGCAGGAATTCTCATGCTCGCCGCGCTCGGCCTCATGGGCCTGACCAACATCCACCAGATGAACGGCCTCAAGAACTGGGGCGGCGGTGTGATGAACCTCGTTGCGGTCGTCATCTTCGCCGTGAGCGGGATCGTCGACTGGCCGATCGCCCTCGCCATGGCGGTCGGCGCAACGCTCGGCGGCGTGGGCGGTTCGCTCCTCGCGCAGCGCGTCGGCCAGACTTGGGTGCGCCGCGCGATCGTCACCATCGGGCTCGGCTCCGGGCTCGCCATGCTCTTCGGACTCATCTGACCAACGCGACCAAAGCAACCAACATGACCATCCCCCCGCTCGACCCGCAGGACTGGGAGCAGTACCGCGCCCTCGCGCATCGCATGGTCGACGAGTCGCTCGACTACCTGCGCGATGTCCGCGAGCGCCCCACCTGGAAGCCGATGCCCGCCGAGGTGCGCGAGGCGCTCACGTCGGAGCCGCTGCCGCGCGTCGGCATCGGCGACGAGGCCGTGTACGAGGAATTCCTCTCGCTCGTGCGCCCGTACCCCAACGGCAACATCCACCCGCGCTTCTGGGGATGGGTGATGGGCACCGGCACGCCGCAGGCGGCAATGGAGGATTTCCTCGCCTCGGTGATGAACCCCAACGTCGGCGGCTTCGAACAGTCGCCGGTGCTGGTCGAGAAGCAGGTGATCAAGTGGTGCGCCGAACTCATGGGCTTCCCCACTTCGGCGGGCGGGATCCTCGTGAGCGGCGGCACGATGGCCAACGACGTCTGCCTCGCCGTCGCGCGGCAGAAGGGCGCTGGCTTCGACGTGCGCACCGAGGGACTGCAGGGCGACCATCCGACGCTGCTCGTCTACGGCAGCACCGAGACGCACGGGTGGCTCAAGAAGGGATGCGAACTCCTCGGACTCGGCAGCGCCGCCTTCCGGCGCGTGCCGGTGCACGAGGACTTCACGGTGAACGTCGCCGAGATGCAAGCGATGATCGCCGCCGATCGCGCCGCGGGCCACCGGCCCGTCTGCATCGTCGGCACCTCCGGCACGGTGCAGACCGGCGCGACCGACGATCTCGTCGCGCTCGCCGATCTCGCCGCCCGCGAGAAGATCTGGTTCCATGTGGACGGCGCCTTTGGCGCGATGGCTGCGCTCTCGCCCGAGACCGCGCCGCAGGTGAAGGGTCAGGAGCGCGCCGACTCGATCGCGTTCGATCTGCACAAGTGGGGCTACCTGCCGTTCGACGTCGCCTGCGTGCTCGTGCGCGACGACGCCGACCTCGTCGAGACCTTCTCGGCGCAGGGCGCCTACCTCGCGAGCGAGAAGCGCGGCCTCATGGCGCAGAGCGGCGTCTTCTTCGCCGACCGCGGCATCGAACTCACGCGCAGCTTCAAGGCGCTCAAGGTGTGGATGCGCCTCCGCGCCGCCGGCACCGACACGCTCGGCCTGCACATCGCGCGCAACGTGGAGCAGGCGCAGCGGCTCGCGTCGCTCGTGAGCGCGAACCCCGAGCTCGATCTCCTCGCGCCGGCGCCGCTCAACATCGTGAACTTCCGCTACCTCGCGCCGGGCCTCGACGCCGCCGCGCTCGACGCCCTCAACCGCGAGATCCTGATCTCACTGCAGGAAGAGGGCACCGCCGTGCCGAGCGGCACGGTGATCCGCGGACGCTTCTCCATACGTGTCGCGATCGCGAATCACCGTTCGACCGACGCCGACTTCGACGCGCTCGTCGAGGCCGTCGTGCGGCTCGGCCGCTCGCTCGCCGCCGCCAAGTAGCTCTGCCCGGAGCGCGAAGGAGTCGTGCCCCCTGCGCGGGGCACGTCGGCGCAGGTCAGCCGTCGAGCTTCCGCCGCTTCTTCCGCTCGCGCATGACGACCGCCGTGGCGACGATCGCGCCGGCGATCGCGCCGGCCTTGAGCGCCTTCTTGGTGACGCGCTTGACGTTGGCGACCTTCGCCTTGATCGACTTCCGGCCCTCGGCGGCGAGGATGCGGGTCTCGACTTCCTTGACCTTGCGCCCTGCGGCACGGGTGACGCGATCGGTGAGCTTGGCCATGTGTCCCTCGGCGTGAATGGCCCCTCGCGGGGCGGCGGGCCGCGCGGACGCGCGGCTGCTGCTTCAGCTTACGTCCGGGAACGGACGGAGGCAGTCAGGAGATGCAGGAAGCCCCGTAGCGAGTCAGCTGCCCGCCAGCCCGCAGACGATCGCCCACTCCTTCGCCGTGACCGGCTGCACGCTCAGCCGGCTCCCCTTCTGCAGCAGCACCATCTTCTCGAGCCCCTTCACGCCCTTGAGCTCGGCGAGCGTGATCACACGTGGCAGCGCCTGCACCGCCTTCACGTCCACCATCATCCAGATCGGTGCGTCCGGCGTCGACTTCTGGTCGAAGTGATCGTGCGCCGGGTCGAGCGCCGTGTGATCGGGATACCCCTCCTTCACCACTTCGCAGATCCCGGCGATGCCGGTCGGGTCGGAGTTGGAGTGGTAGAAGAAGACCTTGTCGCCCTGCTTCATGAGGTCGCGGAGCGTGTTGCGCGCCTGGTAGTTCCGCACGCCGTCCCAGCAGGTCGTCTTCTTCGGGGCCTTCAGCAGGTCGTCGAACGAGAAGACGTCCTGTTCCGACTTGAGGAGCCAATGACTCACGCGATGCCCTTCCGGATGGCGACCTTGACCGCGTCGACGAAGGTGTCGATCTCGTCGATGGTCGTGTAGATGCTCGGCGTGATGCGGATGCCGTTGAACTCGGGATGCCCGATCGGCGTGTTCACGATGCGGTAGTTGTTGTACACCCAGGTGCCGAGCTTGCCGGAGTCGAGCCCGTCGACGTTGAACAGGCAGATCGCGCCCGCCTTGTCGGGGCCCAGTTCGGTGAGCACGTGCACGCGCGGGCTGTCGGCGAGGAGCGCCTTGGCCCAGCGGTCACGCAGGTAGCGGAGCCGTGCGATCTTCCGGTCAGCGCCGATGCCGCGGTGGAAGGTGATCGCGACCGAGACGGCGTTGAAGTTCGCCTGCGGGTGCGTGCCGATCTCCTCGTATTTGCGGACGTTCGCGATGCGCGAGACGTCGGAGCCCATGAGCGGCCAGAGCTTCGCGATCTTCTCCTTGCGCACGTACAGGAAGCCCGAGCCGATCGGCGCGTGCATCCACTTGTGCAGCGAGGTCGCGTAGTAATCGCACTCGAGTTCGTCGCGCGTGAACGGGAAGTGCGCGAAGGCGTGCGCGCCGTCCACGAACACCTCGATCCCGCGCGGGCGCGCCATCCGCACGACGTCGCGGATGGGGAGGATCTGCCCCGTGAGGTTGGTGATGTGCGTGAGCTCGATGACCTTGGTGCGCGGCGTGATCGCCGCCTCGATGTTCTTGAGCAACACCTTGGGGTCGAGCAGCGGCACCGGGAAGCTCACCTGCTTGAGCACGATCCCCTCGCGGCGCTCGCGTTGCTGCCAGGTGGTGATCATCCGCCCGTAGTTCTGGTTGGTGATGATCACCTCGTCGCCGCGCTGCAGGTCGATCCCGAGGATCATCGTCTCGAGTCCCTCGGAGGCGTTGCGCGTGATCGCCATCTCCTCGGTCTCGCAGCCGAACTCCTTGGCGAGTTCGCGGCGGGTGCTCTCCATGCGCGGCTCGAGCACGCGCCAGTTGTGCTCCACCGGCAGCTCGTTGACGAACCGCAGGTCGCGGATCATCTGCTCGAGCACATGGCTCGGCGTCGGCGAGATGCCGCCGTTGTTGAGGTTGATCATCGTGCGGTCCGAGTCGAACGCGCGCTGGATCTCCGACCAGTACGACTCGTCGTTCGCGAGCTCGGCGGCGGTGCGCGCACCGGCGAGCGTCTCGGCCTTGAAGAGCTGCGCCGCGGCGCGCTCGGAGAGGACCGGGAGAGCGGCACCGGCGCCGGCGAGGCCGGCGATGAAGTTGCGGCGGGAGGTCAACGGCACGAGCGGCTCCGGGGAGGGAATGGTCCGGCTAAGGTATCACTATCAGGCCCGACTCGCCGCCGAAGTCGTCGCGCACGCGCGCGAGATTCCGCGGCGCGCGCCAGGGGCCGAGGTTGGCGCGCACACCGATGCGGTACTTCCCCGGCGCGAGCGTGATGCGCACGACCCAGTGGTCACCTTCGCGCGCCATCGGCAACGGCATCCAGCCTGAGAAATCGGCGGCGACCTCGACGGCGAGCGTGTCGTGCGCCTCGACGCGCACCACGAGTTCGCCGCCGCCCGCGGCCCGCGGGATCACGCGCGCGGTCGCGATCGTCGCGCGCTGCATCACCGGCAGGGGCTTTGGTCCCAGGCTCACGCGGAACGAGGCCGTGACGATGTCGGCCTGCGGCAGGCTGCGCAGCGGATCGGAGAGCTGGCGGCCCGCGCTCGCGAGGAAGGCGAGGCGGTCGCTCAGCTGCAACTCCCCGTTGAGCGCGATCGCCTCGACGCGCACGTTCGCGCCGCTGACCGACCTGCGCTGCGTCCACGAGGCGCTCAGCTCGTGCGGCCCGCGCCGCGCCTGCGCGACGAGCTGCCAGTCCTCGAGTTCATATGAGTCGGCGAAGGGCACGCCTTCTTGTCCCGACGCGAGGAGCAGGAGCAAGTCGCTGGAGTTCTGCCGCGAGAGCGACGCGCTCGCATAGAGGAACCGCCAGCGCGCCCAGCCGCCCAGGTCGCCGGCGATCGAGCGGCTCCGCCGGGAATCGCGCTGCGTCACGCCGGCGGCGGCGCCGAACCAGGCGCCCCATCGGTCGCGGACGTAGTGCTGGCGCAGGAAGCCGCTCCCGTTGCCGCCGCGGCCCGCGCTGCGCAGCGAGAAGGTGGCGGCGGCGACACCGTAGTCGGTGCGGAGGTGCTCGTTCGATTGCCAGGGAACGGCAACGGCCGCGACGCCTTGCGCCGCGGCCAGGGAATCACGTGCCCAGGTGAGGTTCGCGCTGGTGAAGAGCGTCCACCGATCGGTGGGCTTGCGCCAGAAGAGAGCGAAGAGGGCGGCGTCCGCGGGGCGGAAGCCCTCCTGTTCGACGCGCGCGAATCCCGCTTCGATGCGCACGTCCGGCAACGATTGCGCGCTGGCGCAGGGCGCCATCGCACAGAGGACGAGCAGCGCGCGGACCGCGCTCCCCGCCGTCACGCCGTCACGGAAGCCTCCGGCCGCTGGGAGCGGAAGCGGCCGCGGCAGCAGGTGACGGAAGGAGCGACATCACGCCGCGAGCCCGCACCTCGAGCGCCGCATCGGGCGCCAGGCCCGCCGCGACGTCGGCTTGCACCGACGCCCCCAGCGAGGCGATCTGCGAGGGAGTAGCCCCCCTCGCCATCAGTGCGGTGATCTGCTCGAGCGCATGCCGCGCCGGGATCTTCCTGGCGACGAGTTCCGTGAGGACGTCGAGTGGCATCGCCACCGAACGCTCCACGGGCCACGCCGCGCGGATCTGCTTCAACATCGCGCCGGGCACTCCGACCTCGAGCGCATCCGCGCCCGACGTCAACTCGGCGATCGATGTCGAGGGAGCCAGAAGGACTCGCGCCTGCTCGAGGCGCTTCGCCAGCGAAGTCACGGCCACCTGGATCCGCTCCCCGGTCGCCTGCTTCGTGACACCTTCCATCGCCTTCGCGATGAGCGGCTGCGTCGGCAGCCCCCTCGCAGCGGCCCGAGCGATCTCCCGCTCGACGGCCACGCGCGCCTTCGCGTCGGCGATGGGCAGCACCACCGGTCCCTGCGCGAACGCAGGGACGGCGGACACGCTGGCGAGCGCCAGCGAGACGAGAGTGAGAACTCTGCGATGCATGCTCATCGGGCGAAGACCATCACGACGGAACCCTCGCGACCGTAGTCCGCATCGCCAGCCTTCGGCGCACGCGGGTCGGCCACCAGCAATGTATCGTCGATCAGGAAGGCGTACACGTGCCGGCCGGGAGGCAGCGGCACGGACACGGTCCAAACGCCGCTCTCGAGCCGCGTGAGCGGCGCGGAACCGCCGGCCCATGCGTTGAAGTCGCCGACCAG
>JAYTNC010000155.1:0-1680 GCA_043748515.1 Gemmatimonadota bacterium
CCCGGCAGCGTGTAGGCGATCACGCGCACCGGGATCGGGGGGAGCGCGCGCTGGCGGGAGCGGTCCTTGCGCAGTTCGCTACGGACCGGCGCGGCCGCCAACCCGCTTATCTTTTCGCGTCCCACTCGTCAATTTGCGTCGATGCAAGACGACTCGGGCCGGCTCGACCGGCGGGGATTCTTCACCCAGGGACTGCAGCGCGCGCTGCGTGAGGCGGTCGGGGCGTTCGAGCGCGTGGCACCGGTCCTGCATGTGCGTCCACCGGGGGCGTTGCCGGAGCCCGCGTTCGTGGCGGCCTGCACGCGCTGCGGGGAATGCGAGAAGGCCTGTCCGGTGCACGCGATCCACGCTCTGCCGTCCTCGGCGGGGTTGGCGGCGGGCACGCCGGCCCTCGTGGTGGAGATGACGGCCTGCATCATGTGCGAATCGATGCCGTGCGCGGCGGTCTGTCCGACGCCGGCGCTCGAGGTGCCGCCGTGGGGTTGGCGGGACGTGAGGATGGCGGAGCTGCTGGTCGACCAGGGACGCTGCATCACCTGGCGCGATGTGGAGTGTGGCATTTGCGTGCGTGTCTGCCCAGTGGGCGAGGATGCGCTACGATTGAATGAGCGAGGCCGTCCCGTGGTGGGAGCGGCCTGTACCGGATGCGGGCAGTGCATCGCGGCGTGCGTGACGACGCCGTCGAGCCTCTCCGCGATCCCAAGGGAGACGTTATCGTGACTGCGAAGGCGGGTTGGTTCGACGTGCGAGTCGTGCAGAAGCCGTGGGGACACGAGACCATCTGGGCGGTGACCGAGGACTACGTGGGCAAGGTGCTCCACGTGAAGGCGGGGCAGGCGCTCTCGCTGCAGTACCACAACCAGAAGGACGAGACGATCCACCTGCTCCGCGGCGAGATGATCTATCGCGTCAAGCAGGGCGACGCGCTCGTCGAACTGCCGTTCAAGGCCGGTCAGAGCTACCGCAACACGCCGGGCACCATTCATCAGATGGAAGCGGTCACCGACTGCGACATCCTCGAAGCCTCCACCCCGCACCTCGACGACGTGGTGCGACTCACCGACCGCTACGGTCGCGAAGGGACATCCGCCGCATGAAAGTCATCATCCCGCTCGCGGGCAAGGGCACGCGCCTCCGCCCGCACACGCACACGGTCCCCAAGCCGATGCTCCGCGTCGCCGGCAAGCCGGTGATGGACTACGTGATGGAGGACGTCGCCAAGCTCGGGAATGTCGAGCAGGTCGTCTACATCACGGGACATCTCAGGGACGCGGTCGAGAAGCACGCCCGCGAGATGTACAAGATCCCGGGCGTCTTCGTCGAGCAGAAGGTGCAGGACGGCACCGCCGGCGCGGTCGAACTCGCGCGGCCGTTCATCGACCAGCCGGTGCTGATCATCTTCGTCGACACGATCTTCGACGCCGACCTGTCGATCATCAACGACTCGCCCGACGACGGCATCATCTGGACGAAGGAGGTCGAGGATTACCAGCGTTTCGGCGTGGTGGTGACCGACGACAACGGCCACATGGCGCAGATCGTCGAGAAGCCGAGCACGCCGATCTCCAAGCGGGCGAACATCGGGCTCTACTACATCAAGAACTGGCAGCTGCTCTACGAGGGGATCGCGCACGTCCTGAAGCAGCCGACGAACAAGGGCGAGTACTACCTCACCGACGC
>JAYTNC010000156.1:0-2090 GCA_043748515.1 Gemmatimonadota bacterium
GGCGGACCAGCGTGCGGCGACCGATCTGCTGCGCGTCTTGGGGCGTGAGGCGGCCGCCCTGAGCCTCCCGCTGGCGTAGTCGAGCCGAGGCGGTTTGAAGCAAGGGGTTGACATGTTGAATCTCACGACTTAGTATCTCACTAGTAAGCTATTGACCAGTTGAGGAGAATATATCGAACCTGCGGACGCTCGGCTTCCACCACGTCACCCTTGTCGAGTGGCCGCTCGGGCAGCCGGCGCGACACGGCCGGCGCGACACAGCCGGCGCGACACGGCCGGTACGGCGTGGGCGGGGTACATCACTCGCCTTCAGCGTGCCGACGTACGAAGCGCGGCTCAAGTGGAAGCGGTACCTGCAGGGCCTGAGAATGCCGGTGAGCGGACCGATGCCGCGCGGCCACTTCATGTCGCTCCACTTCCGCGATCCGGACGGGCAGGTGCTGGAGATCGCCGCGACGACGCATCCGGAGCCGGTGCCGGCGATCACGCCCGACATGGTGCTGACGGGACTGCACCACATCACGGGCATGACGGGCGTGATCTGGGACGGATGAAGGCTGAAGGATGGAAGATGGAAGATGAACGGCGACTACGAACTACTACCTGCGTCACCCTACCGAACAATTGAGGACTACACCATGCAGTGGACCATCGACAACACCCATGCGCTCGTCGAATTCTCCGTGAAGCACATGGCGATCTCGACCGTGAAGGGCACGTTCACCAGCTTCACCGCGAGCGGCGAGACGAGCGAGGCCGGCGTGCCGACGTCAGTGCAGATGGAGATCCAGGCGGCGAGCGTGGACACGAACAACGAGCAGCGCGACGGGCATCTCAAGTCGGACGACTTCTTCAGCACGGAGAAGTTCCCGGTGCTGACGTTCAAGTCGACGTCGATCACGGGTGCGCTCGACGACCTCACGATCGCCGGCGAGATGACGATCAAGGGCGTCACGAAGCCGCTCACGCTCAGGGGCGAGATGTCGCAGACGGTGACCGATCCCTGGGGCAACAAGCGCACCTCGCTGGCCGTCACGGGCAAGCTCTCGCGCGAGGCGTTCGGGCTGACCTGGAACATGGCGCTGGAGTTCGGCGGGCTGATGGTGTCGGATGAGGTGAAGTTGCATGTCGAGGCGGAGGCGGTGGCTGTCGTGCCGGTCGCGGCGTAGGGGACGGCGATGAAAGTTGAAGGATGGAGGGGGCGAGGCCGTACGGCCTCGCCTCTTTCATCCTTGAGCCTTCATCCACCGCAGTTCGTGTAGCGGGCGGAGGCTGAGTCGCATAACGTTCGCGGATATTCCACTCGGAGTTTCCGCACGTGCGCACCGTTCTCGTTCTTGCTCTTGCCGGGCTGCTGGCGCCGGCGCTCGTTCCTTCCGCGCTTTCTGCGCAGGGCACCACGCCCGCCGCGCGCCACAATGTCCGCACGGCGCGACTCGCGATCCGCAATGCGACGATCGTCGACGGCAACGGGACGCCGGCGCGCGGGCCGGCCGACATCCTGATCGTCGGCGACACGATCGCGCAGGTGGTCTTCCTCGATCCGGTCGCGCTGCGCTCGGGGCGGGCGCGGCGTCCGCAGGCCGACGCCGAGATCGACGCGACGGGGAAGTTCGTGCTGCCGGGGCTGATCAACGCCCACGCGCACTTCCAGAACGAACGCTCCGGGCAGCCCCTTCCATATGAGTACTCACTCAAGCTCTGGCTCGCGTCGGGCATCACGTCGGTGCGCGAGGTGGGCACGCCCACCAACAGCGAGCTCCTCGCCGCGCGCGCGGCGGAGCGCGCGGGGACGGCCGTGTCGCCGCGCATCTTCGCCTATCTGCGGTTCGGCGGGGCGCGGACGCCGGAGCTGGCGCGGGCGCGCGTGCGCGCGCTCAAGGCCGAAGGCGCCGACGGCATCAAGATCGCCGGGCTCGACCGCGACATCCTCCTCGCGATGCTCGACGAGGCCAAGAAGGTCGGCCTGCGCGTGGCGCACCACTCGGGCGTCGAGGAGACGAACGTGTGGGACGACATCGCCGGCGGCACCACGACCATGGAACACTGGTACGGGATCCCCGACGCGGCGATCCGCAGCGGGCGGCAGA
>JAYTNC010000157.1:0-5817 GCA_043748515.1 Gemmatimonadota bacterium
TCGTCGTCTTTGCCTGGGGCACGCCGCAGGTGAAGGGGTGGCTCAACGGCATCTCCGCGCCTGCGCTGCCGGTGCCCGGACTCCACGAGATGGTGATGCGCATCGCGCCGGTGGTCGTCGAGCCCAAAGCCGAGGCGGCGGTGTTCACGTTCAACTGGCTCAGCGCGACCGGGAGCGGCATCGCGCTCGCCGCACTGCTCGGCGGCCTCGTGATGGGGTGCACGCCGCGCACCATGGCCCGCACCTACGCGATGAACGCGCGCCGGCTCGTGCCCTCATTGCTCACCATCTCGGCGATGATGGCGCTCGGCTTCGTCACGCGCTACTCGGGCACCGACACCATCCTCGGCCTCGCCTTCGCGCACACCGGGGTGCTCTACCCCTTCTTCGGCGCGCTGCTCGGCTGGCTCGGCGTCGCGCTCACCGGTAGCGACACCTCGTCCAACGTGCTCTTCGGCGGGCTGCAGGTGGTCTCGGCGAATCAGGTGGGGGTGGACCCGACGCTCATGGCCGCGGCCAACAGCTCGGGCGGCGTGATGGGCAAGATGATCGACGCCCAGAGCATCGTCGTCGCGAGCGCGGCGACGGGCGCGCATGGCGAGGAAGGGACGATCCTCCGGCGCGTGTTCTGGCACTCGGTCGCGCTCGCGTGCCTCATGGGGCTCTGGGTGCTGATGCAGGCATGGACCGGGTTCGCGGTACCGGTGAAATAGGGCTGGAGAATGGCCCGAGGCCGTGGAACCGCCTAGATTCCGTGCACCGGCTCCTGCCCCACCACTGCGTCGCCCTTCCTC
Source organism: Gemmatimonadota bacterium (assembly GCA_043748515.1). Taxonomy (GTDB): domain Bacteria; phylum Gemmatimonadota; class Gemmatimonadetes; order Gemmatimonadales; family Gemmatimonadaceae; genus Pseudogemmatithrix. Next base: position 795 of record JAYTNC010000157.1, read on the forward strand.
GGGGGGCAACGCGTCACTCTCTCGCTCCCACACGACCGATGCGTCACGCGTTCATGTACCATGGCGGCCTCGAACGGAATCACCCCTCGCTCAAGCCGGGCGCGACCAGCTTCACCGGCACCGACGGCTACGTGCATAACCTTCCCGAGTGGCCGGCGAGCGCCTATCTGCGCTTCGGCTACATGGAGAAGGCCGGCAAGAAGTTCTGCGTGGTGCGCGTTGCCGACGGCGAGTCGGACGTGGTGCTCGACACCGAACAGGTGATCGAGCCGGGCCGTCACATGGGCTTCGGCGTGCATCTCAGCCCCGAGCCGACGCTCGTCGAGGACGACACCACGATCATCGTCCTCCTCGAGGACGTCATCAAGAAGAACGAGCGCCTCGCGCCGGAGCTCCTGAAGATCCGCGACCGGTTCAAGAAGCTCATGGTGAAGTAGGTTCCCGCAGGCCGGGAGTCGAGCGGGCCGGACGCGATCGCGTCCGGCCCGTTTCCCTGCCCTCGCCACTTCGCTCCGACCCTTCGTCCGTTCGCTCCGATGCCTGAACGCACCGCTCCGTTCCGTATCCTGGTGCTCTGCACCGGCAACTCCGCGCGCAGCCAGATGGCCGAGGCGATCATCGCCACCCGCGGCCTCAAGCGTCCGGCAGGAAAGATCGAAGCGGCCAGCGCCGGCTCCCGACCCGCATCGAAGGTGAACGAGTACGCGCTCGTCGCGCTGGCGTCGCACGGCATCAGTTGGGGACGGAGCGCCCCCAAGCACGTCGATGCGTTCGCCGGGCAGCAGTTCGACCTCGTCATCACCGTGTGCGACAACGCGCGCGACGCCTGCCCATTCTTCCCGGGCGCGGCGGCGCAGGTGCACTGGGGCCTGCCCGACCCCGCCGAACACATCGCGCCGGCGACTGCGCGAGCGGCGTTCTCTGCGACGTACCAGGCGCTGGTCGAGCGCGTGAACGCATTGCTGCGGCTGCCGCTGGAAACGTTGGACGCGGCGGAGCTCAAGGCGACGGCGCAGGGGATCCACGACCAGCTGCTGGCGCCGGTGCGGCGCTCGTCGGCACGACTGCGGCGGCCGACCTGAGCCGCGCGACTTGACCAGATTGGTCAAGTCGCGGCAGTCGTCGCTCGTCGATCGCGCCGCGGCCGGGGAAGAGATCGTGATCATGAAGTCCGGCCAGCCGATGGCGCGCCTGGTCCCCATGGAGGACTCGCGCGCGGAGCGCGTACCGGGGCGCGTACCGGGAGTGGCGCGTGACCGCGGACTTCGACGCGCCGCTCCCGCCCGACCTGCTCGGCGACTTCGAAGGGCGCTGATGCGCCTCCTGCTCGACACGCATGTCGTGATCCGGTGGGACCTGGGCGCCCCGCTCTCCGCGGAGGCGAAGCGAGCGATCATGGAGGCCGACGAGGTCTGCGTGAGCGCCGTCTCGGAATGGGAGGTCGCGATCAAGGCGAGGCTCGGCAAGATCCGCAGCACGCGGTCCATCGAGACCGTCGTGCGCGAGAACGGATTCACCGAACTGCCGCTGCTCATGCGGCACGCCGCACGCGTTCGCGCGCTACCGCCGCTGCATCGCGACCCGTTCGACCGTCTGCTCGTCGCGCAGGCGTTGGCCGAGGGACTGCGCATCGTGACACGGGACGACGCGCTGATCGCCTACGCCGTGCCGACCATCCGCGCGTAGCGAAGTCAGTCCGCCTCGTCCTCGACGAGCGTGCCGTAGTCCACGAACAGCTCCTCCCCCGGCTCGATGTCGCGAAGCGCCTCGAACCAGGCACCGTCGTCGATCGAGCGCACGTTGGGTGTCGCCGAGTGATTCAGGAAGTGCACGAGATCCATCTTCTTGAATCCGTCCTCGGGGACGTAGTAGTGCCCGTCATCGTAGAGGCAGTAGGTCTCGACGAGATGCCGCGCATGTGCGGGGAGCGCGTCGATGTCACCGCGCGGCACGGTGACGAAACCGTCGTCCGCGCCGCTGCCGGCGGGCGGCGTGAAGATGTCGCGACAGCCCTCGGGGATGTGGCGGATGGCGAAGACCCCGATGCCGGCGACGGGCGACGGGCGGATCGCGACGAAGGTCTCGTGCCGGAGTGCGTGGAGCAGGCGGACATGTGGCATATGACGTAGCAATGTAGCCTGGCCGGTGGATCTTCCCGGTGGATCTTCCCGATGGGGATTCCCGGTGCGCCATCCCGGCCTGACTACACCGCGATGCGCTCCTCCATGAATGAGAGTCGCACCTGCACCACCGTCGCGACCAGGCTGAGCATTCCCATCGTCACGAAGAGCGCCTGGAACGAGACGAAGTTCGCGATGAGTCCGCCGATCGCGATCGCGACGCCCGAGATGAACTGCGTGTGCCCGCTCGCGATGCCCCAGGCGAAGGTGTCCTCGCGGTCGGCGAGCTTCGACGCGAAGAACGCGTCCCACGACGGCGTCGAGATCGCCTCGGCGATACCGAGCCCGACCTGCACGAGCAGCAGGTCGGTGGTGTCGTTCACGAGCAGGTACGCGAAGGTGAAGACCGTGTTGAGCGCGTAGCCGACCGCGATCATGCGGAACTTCCAGCGCGAACGATTGAGGAGCCGGCCGACCACCGGATACGCGATCCCGCTCGCGATCAGGTAGGTCGCCCAGGCCGCGGTGATGTCGAGGACATCGCCGCCGATCTGTTCGCTGAACACCGCGAAGAGCGGCCCCAGCAGGCCCTCGCTGAAGTACCAGAGACTCGATGCGATCAGCAGGAGTCGGACGGGACGGGTCATGGGTGTTGCCTCCAGGCGTTCGACGCGGGGGACGAGCCGCCGTTACGTTGGACGGACGATGACGGAGTCGCGGAAGGTCAACTATGCGCTGTATCAGACGGGCTGGTTCGCGTGCATCCTCGGCGCAGCCTGGGGGTGGCCGGTCGCCGGCGCGCTGGTCGCGGTCGCACTCACCGCGGTGCATCTGCTGATCAGTCGTGATCGCGCCGGCGAGCTGCGGCTGATCGCGCTCGCGGTGGGGCTCGGGGTGGCGGTCGAGTGGTATCAGGTGCGAAGCGGGACCTACGCGTTCACGTCCGGCGTGGTGGTCGCATGGATGTCGCCGCCCTGGCTGCTGATGATGTGGGGACAGTTCGCGACGACGTTCCGGTCGAGCTTGAGCGCGATCATGCTGGTGCCGCGGCGGGCGGTGGTGTTCGGCGCCGTGGGTGGGCCGATCGCGTTCTGGGCGGGCGAGCGGTTGGGGGCGGTGACGTTGGCGGAGCCGGTGTGGCCGGGGCTGGTGCGGCTGAGTGTGACGTGGGGGGCGGCGCTGGGGATTTGCGCTGCGGTGGCGAGGCGGGGGGATCAAAGAAGGATCCCATAGTCAAGGATCGGGCCTAAGCTGAACTATGGAGATTCGGTAGTCACCCTTACCGATCGCCCACGGCTCTGCTCTCAGGAGGCGCTCGTCTCCACACACCGTGAGCTTCGCCGCAGGACTTGTGTTTATATTAAATAGCATTATAATGTCGTTTATCTACGTTTATTACAGATAACGCATATTATATTGGCTTTTGCACTGCACACGCCATCAGAGGCAAGCGAGCAGATCGCAGGGCGCGTGCGAGACGCCCGCTTGGCCCGCGGCTGGACACAGGCGCAGCTCGCGGAACGGTCCGGCATCCCCCTGTCGACTTATCGGCTGTTCGAGCGCACCGGGCAGGTGAGTCTCGAGCGATTGATCGCCGTTACGAGTGCGCTCGGTCGAATGGCGGAATGGGATCTGTTGCTGCGGCCACCTGCTCCGCGATCACTCGACGAGATCGAACGCGGCCGACCGACCCGCCGCCGGGGCAGGCGGAAGCGCGCGCACGCTGGAGCGGACGGGAGCGAGTGATGGCAACCGCCAGGTGGGAGCCCGTCAGCCGCCTTCACGTTCACTATCAGGACGATGGTGAGGCGGTGCTCGTCGGAGGGTTGGCGGTCGACGCGAGCGGCCGTGTGCACTTCCAGTACGAGCGGTCCTGGATCGAATCGAAGCGGGAGCTCTCGCCGATGACGCTCCCGCTGGACATCGACCGCGAGGTGGTCCCCGCCCCCGACCGGCGAAAGCTGCACGGACTGCATGGGCTCTTCGCCGACTCGCTGCCGGACGCGTGGGGCATGCGCGTGCTCGATCTCGCGCTGCGCCGGCACGGGATCGACCCGCAACGTGCTGGCCCGTTGGATCGCCTCGCGTACCTCGGCGACCGCACCATGGGCGCGCTCACCTATCGGCCGCCGACGGACGACCAACACGAGGCCGCACGAGCGGCATCGCTCGATCGCCTGGCCGCGCAGGCAGAACGGATCTACGAGGGCACGATCGACACCGAGTCGCCAGCGACGCCAGGTACGATCGACGACATCGAACGCGCGGTCGGCAGCGCCGGCGGCGCGCAGCCGAAGGTGCTCATCGCGGTGAGTCCGGACAGTGCATCGATGGTCTCGGGCGGCGAGCCACCGCCGGGGTACAGGTCGATGCTGCTCAAGTTCACGCCTCGTCGCGACGGACTCGGCCTGCGCACGGACTGCGGACCGCTCGAGCAGGCCTACGCACTCATGGCGCGCGATGCCGGGCTGGAGATGCCGATGTCGAGTCTCATGCCCACCGCCGACGGTCGCCTGCACTTCGCCGTCGAGCGGTTCGATCGCATGGCTGCGGGTGGACGGCGGCACGTGCACACGCTCGGCGGGTTGCTGGGGCGCGAAGCGTGGGAGGCGGGCGACTATGACGAGCTCTTTCGCGTGACGCGGGCGCTGACGCAGGACGTGCGGCCGCTCGAAGAGGTGTTGCGGCGACTCTGCTTCAATCGCGCCGTGCTCAATGACGACGATCATCTCAAGAATGTCGCGTTCGTGATGGACGCGGAGGGGGAATGGCGGCTCGCGCCTGCGTATGACCTGACGTACTCGCCGAGCCGCGGGGGCGGACGCGGAATGAGTGTCGATGGAGTCGAGAGCGGTGTGACTTGGCGCGCGGTCGAACTGCTGGCCGCGCGGCACGGGGTGAAG
>JAYTNC010000158.1:0-3837 GCA_043748515.1 Gemmatimonadota bacterium
AGCTCATCAGAGCCGCCGCAGGTACGTCACCTTGAGCCGCATCCCGCGCCCCTGCAGCCGCGAGAGCGACAGCGGGTCGCCGCGGTCCTCGTTCAGCACGAGGAACAGGTCGCTGCCCGGCCGGAAGATGTACTGGAAGCGGATGTTCGCCGAGACGTTGTTGTCGAGTCCGCTGTACTGCACGAGCGAGTTGAGGAACATCTGCGTGGTGAACGCCCAGCTGACGCGCGCGGAGAAGAGATCCGCCGTGAGCGCGCCGCTCGGGATGCTCACCCAGCTGCGCGTGGCGCCCAGGTTGAGCGCGAGATGCTTGCCGCCCCGCATGGTGACGCCGCCGGTGACGCGCGTGACCACGCCGCCGAAGGTCGTGTTTCGCTCGCCGTCGGCATTCAGCACGAACGGCAGCGCGGGGTTGGACGACGCGAAGAATCCGTCGACGTCGTTGAGGTAGTCCCCGACCGGCACGACGAGCGAGTCGGCGAGGTCGAACTCCTCGTCGATCCGCGTGAAGCCCTCGCGGCGGTAGTAGGTGATGTTCTCGCCGCTGTTCCAGTTGACGTCGATCGCGTTCGCGATGCGCCAGTCCTGCAGCGTGCCGTCGAGCCGCGCGACGTAGTCGCTGAAGTTGAGCCACTGCAGCGTGCGCAGGCCGAGCACCTTGGGACGCCAGGTGACGCGCGTGTTGCCGCCGGTCTGTTGGATGTCGGTGCGCGTGATGAATCCGAGTTGCGCGTCCGCCTGGTCGTCGATGCGCAGGTGCTGCAGGTCGAAGCCGTAGCGGCCGGTCTGTGAGCGCACCGCGATCCGCTGTGCGCCGCCGTCGCCGCCGGGACCACCCGTCGTGGTCTGCGCCGCGAACCCCTGCACGTTGAGCGCCTGCGTGGGCCAGAGGCTGAAGTCGAGACCACCGACGCTGTTGTAGTCGTCCCCCATGCGGCGGTCGGTGGCCATCGCGCCCACGTAGTTGTTGCCGCCGATGTCGCGCTTGAGACGCAGCACGTTGAACTGCGTCACGCCCTGGTCGAAGGCGCTGTCGGTGACCATGCTGAGCAGGCCGACGGTCTGATCGCCGAGCCGGCCGGTGAGGCGCGCCCCGCCGAGCACCGGCACCGGACCGTCCTCGGCGATGCCGACCTGCCGCGAGAAGAACATCAGGAAGGGCGGCGGCCCGAAGCTCTCGCGCGCGCCGAACTCGAAGACGCCCGCGTTCTCGAGGAAGAACTCGCGCTTCTCGGGGAAGAAGAGCGAGAAGCGCGTGAGATTCACCTGCACGTTGTCGGCCTCGACCTGCGCGAAGTCGGTGTTCACCGTCGCGTCGAGCACGAGTCCGGGACCGACCTGCGCCTTGAGCTCGCCGCCGACGCCGGTGCGCGGCGTGCGCTCGATCGCATCGGTGCCCGAGTCGCGCTCGGCGTCGCTCCCGAGGAGCAGGTAGGGACGCACCTCGACGTTGCGGCGTGGCCGTGGCAGTCCCTCGAGTCCGGCGAGATGGCCAGCGAGACTCACGCGCGCGAAGCCGCCGCCGTCGCGCGTCCAGCCCTGCCAGAGAACCTCCTCATTCTTGCGGCGGATCATCCGGTAGACGTTGAGTCCCCACTCGGGCTCGCCGGGCCGGTAGCGCAGTGAACGGAACGGGATCGCGAACTCGGCGACCCAGCCGTCCTCCGTGCGCGACGACGCCACGCGCCAGATGCCGCGCCAGTCCACGTTGAACTCGCGCCCCTCATCGGTGAGCAGCGCGTCGAACTCGGCGCCGTTCGCGTTGGTCGCGAGCACCATCGCGTTGCGGTGGTCGTGCATCCCGTCGAAGAGCAGCGCGACGGCATCGTCACCGCCGAACTGCGGCGTGCCGTCGTAGTCGGCCTGCATGAGGCGGTCGCGCTCGAGGATGCGCGCGACGACCCTGCCGGGCTCGCGATCGAAGGCGTGCACCGACACATAGAGCGTCGTCTCGTCGAAGAGCACGCGCACTTCCGTGCGCTCGGTCGCGGCAACGCCCTCGAGGGGCTCGCGCTGCCGCAGGTCGTCGATCGGCTTCGCGGCGCGCCAGGCGGCATCGTCGAGTCGGCCGTCGAGCACGGGAGCCTTGGTGCCGGCGGGAACGGCGACCGCTGTAGCCGTCGCGGCCGGTGGAGTCTGCTGAGCGCCGAGGGTCGTGGCGGCGCAGATCGAGAGAACGAGAAGCGCGCGCCTCATGCGCGGAGGACGAGCGAACAGCAGGTCACCGCACCCTCGGCCTTCGCGAGCTCCGACGCGTCGACGCAGACCGGCCGGTACCCGCGCGCCTCGAGCCGTGCGCGAGTGCGAGGGTACGCGGCCCCGTAGAGCAGCGCGTCGCCCACGCGCACGACGTTCGCCCCCATCGGCTCGGCGGCGTCCACCTCGATGCGGTCGAGTCCGCCGAGCGCGCGCGCGTCGATCCACGCGGGATTGAGCAGCACCGTGCGGTCATCGACCGCGGTCACGGCCGTCTTCAGGTGCAGGCATCCGGTGACCTCGATCGCCTCGACCGTGTAGCCATGCGGCGCGAGTGCCGCGCGCAGTTGCACGACGCCGCCTTCGTTGGTGCGCCCGGTGCGGCCGACGAAGACGCGCTTGCCCACCACGAGCACGTCGCCGCCGTCGAGCGTTGCAGGTGCCTCGATGCGCACGATCGGTCGCAGCGGCGCGAGCGCGCGCTCCACCGCGGCCGTCTCGCCGCGCCGTGATGCCGCCCCGGGCCGCGTGATCACCGCGAGCTCGTCGAAGACCACGGCGGTGTCCTCGATGAACACCGAGTCCGGATGGTCGGGAGCCGGTTCCACCTCTTCCACTGCGCAGCCGAGCGCAATGAGGGCGCGGGCGTAGGCGGCGTGCTGCGCGCGCGCTGCGGCCACGTCTATTGGAATGCGCTCGAGATGCGTGAGTTCGCACTCGACGATCCGAGGCGAGATCGCGCGGGTGAGCGCACGGAAACGAGGGGCCGTGGGAACGGTGGCTGACATGGGGGCGAAAGGTGGGCGGCCCCGCGAGGGCACGCAATCAGGCGGGCGCGGGAAGGCACCCTATATTCCCGCGAATGAGCGCCCACCTCCCCGAGCGGCAGACGGTCCTGCATAGCTGGACGGCGCAGGACCGCTGGGATGCGCCGACCGTGGTCGGCGGCGAGGGCGCGCATTTCATCACCGCCGACGGCCGCCGGATCCTCGACATGAGCAGCCAGTCGGAGTGCTGCAATCTCGGGCACCAGCATCCGGCTGTGGTGAGCGCGATCAAGGCGCAGGCCGACCGGCTCTGCTACATCGCGAACGCCTGGGGGGCCGAGCCCCGCGCGCGGCTCGCCGAGTTGCTGCTGGAGAAGAGCGACTTCGCTGGCGGACGCGTCTTCTTCACGCTCGGCGGAGCCGATGCCAACGAGCACGCCGTGAAGTTCGCGCGTCAGGCGCAGGGTCGCCCCCGCGGGCTCGTGATCGCGCGCGACCGGTCGTATCACGGTGCGAGCTACGCGACCATGGCGTACTCGGGCGACTCGCGCACGCGCGCGGCCTCCGATCCCACCGCACAACGCGTGTTGCATGCGCTGCCGCCCTATGCGTACCGCTCGCCATTCGGACCGGGCACCGACGACGAGTGCGGGCTCCGTGCCGCGGCGCATGTGGAGCAGCTGATCGTGCGCGAAGGTGCGCATGAGGTCGCCGCCGTGCTCATGGAACCCGATGCCGGCACCAACGGCATCGTCGCGCCCGACAGCTATTGGCCGGCGTTGCGCGAGGCGACGCGGCGCACCGGCACGCTGCTCATCGCCGACGAGGTGATGAGCGGATTCGGACGCTGCGGCGAGTGGTTCGCCTGGCAGCG
>JAYTNC010000159.1:0-2003 GCA_043748515.1 Gemmatimonadota bacterium
CAACCTCACTTCGCAACGCGTCTCGACGACCACACGCGACGTCCTGACCGGCACGGCGACGGTACGACTGCCCGCTGACCTGACGGTCTCGCTGGTGGGGCTCCTCGCCGCTGCCGGAAACGCGGAGACGAACGACACGCTGCTCGTCGACAACCGCACCTCGACCGTCAACGCGTCGGTCTCGCGGCCCTGGCGCTTCATGGGGCGCGGTGCGAGCGCGTCGATCGCGTACTCGGTGCAGGGCGCCGAGGACCGCAACTCGATTCGCCTGACGCCCAAGGTCACCGTGCAGACGGCGAACCTCGCCCTGTCGATCCCCGTGCTGAAGTGGCTCGTCGCGTCGCCCGCCGTGTCGGCTGTGCTGCCCGATGGCGAAACAACGGGGCGCAACGTGCTCGGCAGCATGCGCCTCAGCGCGCAGGCGCTCAAAGGCATCACCGCGAGCTCGCAGTTCACGCAGACCTTCGTCTCGGCGCGCGCCGTGACCACGGCGATGGCGCAGTTCGGCTACACGCTCCCGGGTGGCATCGCGTTCAGTCTGCAGGCGCGGTACATGAAGTTCGGCGCGCAGGGTGTGCGGCCCGCCTTCAGCGAGCGGTTCCTCACCACGACGCTGGGGCGGAGCTTCTGATGCGCGCCCCGCATCTTCGCTTCGTCTGGCGCGCGCCGATGGGCGCGCTCGCCGTCGTCGTGGGGCTGATCGCGTGCAGCGGCATCATCACCGGTCCCGACGCCGGCCCCGACACGAGCCCGCGCAGCATGCGCGTCTCGCCAGCGCGGCTCGAACTCTCGCTCGCCGACACCGCGCGCATGTCGGCGAATCTCTTCGACGTCACGGGTGCGACGGCGGTGCTCGATCCGTCGATCCCGGTGCGCTTCCGCTCGGCCGACACGCTCGTGGCGCGCGTCGACTCCGCCGGACTCGTCACCGCGCTCGCCGACGGCACCACGACCGTCACGGCGTCGTACGGGGCGCTGCAGCTCGGCATTCCCGTGGTCGTGCTCGGTCGGCCGCGCATCCTGATCGTCTCGGGCAACGCGCAGACGGCGGAGCAGGGCGACACGCTCGCGCTGCCGCTCGTCGTGCGCGCACTGGACGCGGCGGGACAGCCCGTCGTCGGCGGTGTGCTCGCGTTCACGGTCGCGTCCGGCGCCGGCGCGCTCGCGCAGGGGCAGGGCACGACCGACGCCACCGGACTCGCGTCCGCACGCTGGGTGCTGGGGCTCCCGCTCGGCGCGCAGTCGGTCTCGGTGACGGCGGCGGGCTTCGATGCGGCCCTGTTCAACGCGACGGCGACTGCGGGCACGCGCGCGGTGCGCCTCGCGCTGCTGCCGCAGGACACCACGCTCGTCGGCGCGGGCATCGCGGTGCAGTTGAGCGCGACCGTGCGGAACGTCGCGGGGGTCGTGCTGCCCGCGGCCCCGGTCGTGTACGTGAGCACCGCCCCGGCAGCGGCGAGCGTGAGCGCGACCGGTGTCGTGACCTCGGTCGCGCCGGGCGTCGCGTACATCCGCGCGAGCAGCGGCAGCGCGGTCGACTCGATGCGCGTGGAAGTGCTCGCGCTCCCGAGCATCACCGTCGCGCCGACCTCCGTCACGCTGACTACGTCGGCCGGCTCGTCGCCGGCGGCGACGACGATCGCCGTGACGAACGGCGGCGGCAGCCGACTGAGCGGCCTCAGCGCGTCGGTCGTCTACGGCGCCGGTGCGACCGGCTGGCTTGCGGTCGCGTTCGACGCCGCCGCCGCACCGGCGTTGCTCACCGTCACGCCGTCGACGGCCTCGATCGCGACCGGGAACTACACCGCGACCATCACCGTCGCATCGACGATCCCCGGTGTCGCCCCGCGCGACGTGGCCGTCACGCTCACCGTCACGAACGTCACGCCGCTGCCCAAGCTCCGACTCGGGGCCAACCGCTTCCATCCGTTCGGCCTGCAGGCCGCGCGCACCGGCGACCTGCCCGCGCCGACCGCTGCGCCGATCACCATCACGCTGCGCTC
>JAYTNC010000160.1:0-3515 GCA_043748515.1 Gemmatimonadota bacterium
CGCTGCATGCCGGCAGAGAAGCCGCGCACGCGCGCGGTGGCCGAGGCCGACAGCCCCACGCGATCGAGCTGCGCGTCGACTCCCTCCGGCCCGTCCGGCTCGCGCCCGAGCATCGCGGCGGCGAACATCAGGTTCTCCCGCGCCGAGAGATCGTCGTAGAGTCCCGGGGCGTGCGCCAGGAACCCGACGGTGGAACGCACCTCGTCCGCGGCCGTCGCCGTGTCGCGACCGCCGACGAGTGCCCGACCGCCGTGGGACCGGAGCAGCGTGGCGAGGATCCGCAGCAACGTGCTCTTGCCGCTGCCGTTCGCGCCGAGCAGGCCCACGACCTCACCTGCGGCCACCGTGAGCGAAGCGCCACGCAGCACCCAGCGCGACCCGAACCGGCGTGTCACGCCGTCGGTCACGATCGCGTCAGTCGCTGCGGGGCTTGGAATGAGAGTCATGCCGGAACTCGTATCGCGGGGGCCGAACGACCGGAATGGGATTCGGTCGCCGACACTATATTTCGTCCTGTGAAGTAATCGAGAGAATCAGGACCGTCCTGAGCTTCTGTCAGGAAATCACCGACAGCTGAAAAATCTCCATTCTCCTCTCAGGACGGGGGTCGGAAGCGTCGTGCCGTAGGGGGGGCCCTCACGCTGTTCCAGCCATCGCCCGACAGCGGAACGCGAGCACATCATCTATCAATCAATGGGTTAACTATAGTGCTGGGCGCCAAACGACGCGCTCCGCTGAATCAGCCCCCTCGCGACCACGGATCATGACGCCGCGTTTCTGTGAACAGTGTGGCACCGCATTGACGGCGAAGGCACGGTACTGCCCCGAGTGCGGCACCGCGCTGGCCGGGACCGTTCCGGCCGGTCAAGCGCAGGCCGGTCAAGCGCAGGCCGGTCGCGCTCCGCTCGGGAAGCTCTGGACCTGGCTCGTGCCCACCATGGCGGGCCTCGGCGTGATCGCCCTCGCCGTGGCGTTCGCGCCCGAGACCGGAACGCCAACGGTCGCACCGACCGCAGACGGCATCGGTGGTACCGCGCCCGACATCTCTTCGCTCACGCCCGACGAGCGCGTGGATCGGCTCTTCAACCGGGTGATGGCCGCGGCGGCGGCGGGCAAGAAGGATACGGTCGCGTTCTTCGCGCCGATGGCCGTCAACGCCTTCGCCGCGCTGGAGCCGCTGGACGCGCACCGGCGCTACGACCTCGGACTCATCTACCTCGTCGCGGGCGAGGTCGCGTCCGCGCGCGCGGCCTCCGACACGATCCTCGCGTCGGCGCCCGATCACCTGCTCGGCCTCGCGCTCGCGATGCGCGCGGCCGACGCTGCAGGGGATTCACGTGCCCGCCGGACCTTCGCGGCGCGATTCCTCGATCGGCTCGCGAGTCAGCGCGCACTGGCGTTGCAGGAATACGTCGATCATGCATCGGACATCGACGAGGCGATCGCCGACGCCGAACGCCCATCCCCGGACGGCGCATGAGGGACCGCGCTCGCGCGTAGGATGCACGCTCGTCCTAAGCCCGGATTCTCACTCACCGAACGAGGCTCGCAGGGAGCATGGACATGCCCGCACTTCCCTTGCTGTTGATGCAGAGCGCAGCGAGCGTCCCGGGCGCCACGGCACCGGCGGCCGCCGCGCCCGCGGCGCTGGCGTTCTCCGACTTCTGGGGACTGGTCGATCTCGCCGGTCCGTTGCGCTGGCCCATCTTCGCGACGCTCGCGGTGGGACTCTGGCTCGCGATCCACAAGTTGTACGAACTCCTGCGCGACCGGTCGCTCGGCCGCGAACTCCTCGCGCTCGATCTCCGGCCGCTCGATCTCGCGCAGATCCGGGCGCGCGTGGTCGCGCAACCGGAGCATCTGCTCTCCTCCCTCCAGGCCACGATGCTCAACGCGCATCGCGCGGGCTCGGGCGAGAGCACGTTGCATGACGAGATCACGAACTTCACCGCGTCCCAACAGGACCTGTTCGAACGGTTCCGACGCCGCATGGATTTCCTGTCCGACACCGCGGGCGCACTGGGACTGCTCGGCACCGTCTGGGGCATGTTCGAGGTGTTCTTCCAGAGTACGCCGGACCGCGACGTCATCCTGCGCGGCATGGGCATCGCACTCATGACGACGCTGCTGGGACTCGTGGTGAGCATCATCCTCAACCTCCTGACCACCGAGATCTTCACGTTCTTCGGCAGCCGCCTGCAACAGGTGACGAGGAAGGGCGATGAGCTGCGGTTCCGGATGCTCGAGTTGACGGCGCCGTCGCATCCCGCAGGGCCGATCGAGCACGAGCCACCGTCCCGGGTCCCGGCGCATTCCGGCATCGCGGCGCCGGCGCCGGCGATCGCCGACAGTTGGTGCGATCTCGATGTGAGGGCGCTTCCCCAGGAAGTCCGTGCCGGTGAACCGGTCCTGGGGATCGAGTTGCAGGTTCAGGGACGCGACGGACAGCCGTCCGACGGCATCGGTGTCGATGTCACGGGTCCGTCGGGCGCGAATGGGCAGGAGAAAGCGGAGTTCCGGATGCGGCTCAAGGCGGGAGTCGACGGCCTGATCAAGTTCGACTGGCCGGCGCCGACGCGGGCCGGGCCGCTCGCACTCGAGGCGGCGGTGGTCGGTCACGCCGGCGCGAGGCGGCGGATGGAGCTGCGCGTGCTCGCGAGTGCACCGAAGCGCGTCGAACTCTCCGGGAACCACCAGGCGGCCGTCGCGGGAATGCGACTCGCGAACCCGCTGGTCGTCCACGTGCGCGACCGCTTCGACAATCCGGTGCCCGAGGTGGCCGTGAGCCTCAAGGTCACGAGTGGTGGTGGTCGGCTCGCGTCGCACGGCGCCGTCGCACACTTGCGGACCGATGCGAGCGGTGAAGCGCGCGCGCCGTTCGTGGTCGCGAGCGACGCCGGCGCCAACGTGGTCACGGTCTCGGTCGACGCACTCGACGAGTCGCTCGAGTTCGTCGCCTTCGGCACCGCGGTCTGAGGCGGCCGCATGGCGAGCTCGGGCTTCGTGGTGCGTTTCGTGGACGTGGTGCTGATCCTGCTGTTCGGGTTCATCAGCATCTCGAGCATCCGCGAGACGGAGCTGGCGTTGCCGGTCAGCACCGAGAAGCGCGCTGCAGTGGTCGACGTCGAAGAAGTGATCTTCGTCGGCATCCGGTCGGACGGCACTTACCTCGTCGATGACGAGCGACAGCAGGTGCGGGGCGGGAACGCGCTCCACGAGTACCTCGAGCGCCGGGTCCGGGAGTTTGGCGAGGTGCCCGTCAAGGTGCGCCTCCGCGCCAGCCACGACACGCCGATGCGCTACCTCGTCGACGCCGGGCGCGTGTGCGATGCACTCGGCGTGCAGAAGTCGTTCGAGGTCCAGCTTCGCGTCGGCAGGGAGTGAGTCGACATGGTCAGTCGCGGCTACCTCATCCGCTTCATCGACATCGGGCTGATCGTGATGTTCGGTTTCATCCAGATCAGCGACATCGAGAGCCTCGCGCAGGTGGAGCTCGCCGCGGCCCGCACCGGTCC
>JAYTNC010000161.1:0-2598 GCA_043748515.1 Gemmatimonadota bacterium
GTGTGAAGAGCAGGAACACGAGTCCGATCGCGCTCAGGAAGAGCACGTCGTACTTCGCCGCGGTCCACACCGCCTGTTCGGCTCGCTCGGGCTTGCCCGCCCCCAGCGATTGCCCGACCATCGTCGCGGCCGCGCCGCCGAGGCCGAAGGCCGGCATCAGCGCGAAGATCAGCAGCCGGATCGCGATCGTGTAACCCGCAATCGCCGTGGCGCCGTAGCTCGAGATCACGCGCACGAGACCTATCCAGCTCATCGACCCGATCGCGACCTGGAACGTGCCCATCCCGCTCAGCCGTGCGATCCGCCACATCGTCTCGGGCTCCACGCTCAGGTGCGCCCGCTTGATCGCGAGATGCCCGGCGCCGCGCGCGAGCATCCAGATCGCCATCAGCAGCCGATGCCGCGGCCGAGCGTCGTCGCCACCGCCGCGCCGGTCACGCCGAGGGCGGGGAAGGGCCCGAGACCGAAGATCAGCACGGGGTCCATGACGATGTTGATCGAGTTCGCGACGATGAGGATCCGCATCGCGACCGCCGGATCGCCCGCGCCGCGGAACACCGCGTTCACCACGAAGAGCAGGAAGGCGGTCGAGCTGCCGGCGAGCATCATCCGCGCGTAGCCGCTTCCAGTCGCGATCACGCCGGCGTCGGCACCCATGAGCGCGAGCAGCTGCGGTGCGAAGATCGCCCCGACGAGTCCAAGCACCGCCGAGATTGCGAGCCCGAGCACGAGGACCTGCACCGCCGCGCGGCCGGCCCCGTCGTGGTCCTTCTCGCCGATGCGCCGCGAGACGGTCGCTGTAGCGCCGATGCTCAGGCCGAAGGCGAGGGTGTAGATCACGATCATCGGTGATTCGGTCAGCCCCACCGTCGCGACCGCCTCGGCGCCGAGTCGCCCGACGAAGAAGACGTCGACGACCGCAAAATGCTCTCCATCGCCATCTCGATGACCATCGGGACGGCGAGGAGGAAGATCGAGCGGCCGAGCGCGCCGCTGGTGTAGTCGTGGTGCGTACCGCGCAGCGCGTCACGCAGGTCGTGCCAGAGGCCGCCGGTCGGCGGGGAGAGATCCATCTGAGATCCGCGACGGGGGTCAGGCGAAGCCTGACGTTAGTGGTGCGTCCAAAATCCGTCAAGCAACGGGAACTCCCGCACGGGCCGTGCGGGGTTCCATCATTGCATCTGCATCCATTAGAGCACATGCTGGTGCCGCGGGACCCCTCGGAGGACGCGATGAGATTCAAGGACCGGCAGGAAGCCGGACGTGTGCTGGCGGCGAGCCTCAGCCGCTACGCCGGTCGTGACGACGTGATCGTACTCGGCCTCCCACGCGGCGGCGTGCCCGTGGCCGCCGAGGTCGCGGAGGTGCTCGGCGCGCCACTCGACACGCTCATGGTCCGCAAGCTCGGCGTGCCCGGCCACGAGGAACTCGCGATGGGCGCGATCGCGACCGGCGGCGTGCGCGTGCTCGACGACACCGCGCAACGTCTCTTCGGCGTACCGCCGGAGGTCGTCGATCGCGTCACAGAGGACGAGGAGTTCGAACTCGCGCGGCGCGAGCGGCTCTATCGCGAAGGGCGCGCCGCACCGCACCTGACGGACCGCATCGTGATCATCGTCGACGACGGTCTCGCGACCGGGTCGTCGATGCGCGCCGCGGTGCGCGCCGTCCGGCGGGAGCGACCGGCGCTCGTGGTGGTCGCGGTCCCCGTCGCACCGACCGACACCTGCGCCCTGCTGCGACTCGAGGCGGACGAATGCGTCTGCGCGTCGACGCAGGACCCGTTCTTCAGCGTCGGTGCCTGGTACGACGACTTCCCGCAGCTCACCGACGCACAAGTGCAGGCCCTGCTCAGGCCCGGAGCAGTTCCTCGACCGTGATCGCGATCAGGTCGGCGTCGGGCAGCACGGCGTCGAGCAGCACCGGATGGTACGGCATCGGGATGTCGCGCGGCGCGAGGCGACGCACCGGCGCGTCGAGATGCCAGAACGCCTCCTGCGCCACGAACGCCGCGACCTCCGCGCCGAACCCGGCGGTGAGATTGTCCTCGTGCACGATCAGGCAGCGGCCGGTCTTCGTCACCGACGCGAGCACGGCGTCGTGGTCCCAGGGCGCGATCGTGCGCAGGTCGATCAGCTCCACCACGCCCGGAAAGCGCGCCGCCGCGTCGGCGCAGCGATGCACCATCGCGCCCCACGAGACGAGCGTGAGCGACTTCCCCTCCAGCACCACGCGCGCCTTGCCGAACGGCAGCACATAGTCGTCGCCCGGGTAGCGCGCGCTGCCGTCGCCGGTCATGAGCAGCGAGCGATGCTCGAAGAACACGGTCGGGTCGGGCGAACGCATCGCCGAGCGCAGCAGACCGACTGCATCGGCGGCGTTGGACGGCATCGCCACCTGCCAGCCGTAGGCGTGCGCGAAACGCACTTCATCGCTGAGCGAATGCCACGGATCGCCGACGTCCTTGCCGAAGCCGCCCGGCATGCGCACGACCATCGGCGCGGCGAAGCGGTTGGCGGTGCGCCAGCGCATGGTGCCGGTGTTGTTGAGCTGCTCGGTCGCGGGGTCGGCGTACTTGCGGAACTGGATCTCGGCGAC
>JAYTNC010000162.1:0-1642 GCA_043748515.1 Gemmatimonadota bacterium
TGCCGATCTACCGCGAGGTCCCCACGGGGCGCACGCGTCCGGCGAGCGACCGCGCGCGCATCCGCGGGCCGCGCGCGACCCCCGCCCCGCCGCTCGGCGGACTGCTCGGCGTGAACGAAGCGCTTGCGGAGGTGCGCGACGCCGCCCAGCGGATCCGCGTACTCGCAGTGCCGTTCCTCGGCCGCGAGGCGCCGCCGACGGGCGCGGCGGCGCGCTCGGGAGCGGTCCAGTCAGCCACGGCGGTGCTGCCAGCGCATCTCGCGGTCATGCGCGAAGCCATGCGCGGCGACGTCACCAGCGGCGGCACCAGCGGCGCCGCCGGGCCGCGCGCTGCGCGTACGATCGAGAGCGAGACGCGCCGCTATCACGACGCGCTCGATCGCGCCTTCTCGGCCGCGATCGACGGGAGCACCATGGCGCCGGGCACGCTGAGCACGGCGAGCGGCCGGCGCGTCGGCGATCGCGCGCGGCAGATCCTGCTCAAGGAAGTGCTGTTGCCCTACGACCGCCTGCTCGGGCAGTCACGCGACCACGACACGATCCTCCGCTTCGGCCATGTGGCGCAGGGCGTCTTCGTCCGCTGGCTCCACGCCGAGGACGATCTCTCCGGCGCGCGCGCCGTCAACGCGCTCGCCGTCTTCTCCGCGCTGCTCGAGATCCTCGAGGCAGATCGCGCACGGATCTCCAAGACCTGGCGCGACGCGCGCTTCGCCTGGATGCCGCTGCAGTATGCGCTGCGGCCGGAGCAGCACGACACGCAGGAGGAGCTCGACGCGCTCGTCGCCGAGGCGGTCGACGAGCGCTTCACCGACGGGAACTTCGTCTGGTACGTGATCAACGAGCAGTTCCAGTATCAGCTGAGCCGGACGATCCTCGACGCGCGCGACTATCATGTCCTCGTCACGCACGATTTCCGCGGCATCGACGACGCCGGGCACATCGACACGGTCGCGTTCGAGCAGATCGTGTACTCGTACCTCCGCGCGATGACCGATCGCGTGAAGGCGTACGACACGTCGGGGACGTTCCCCACCTACCTGATCCTGCACGACCAGTGGTACTACTCCCTGCGGAGGGGCGCGCTCTTCCTGCAGCTGCTCGAGGATCCCACGCGGCACCAGGTGCGCCTTCCGCGCGCCTTCCGCGCGTGGGAGGAGCGTATCGCCGCCGCGCAAGTGGAGTTGCGCGCCGCGATCGCCGGCTCATCGCTCCTGCAGGCGCAGACGCGCCAGTTCGGCGACAAGTGGCTCCGGAACCTCGTGAAGGTCCATGTGAACGTCACGAACCGTCCCGACCAGACCTTCGCAAGCTGGAGACTCGTCCCGGGGCTCCCCGTGAGCGACAACATCCTGCGCGACCACCGGAAACTCGCCTTCTACGACATCAGCGAGGAGGATCCCTACCGTGGGCGCGCGCTCTACACCGGCGCAGGCGTCGGCGAGCACTACGCCGACGGCACATGGGAGGATCGCTCGCTGCTCGTGCGGGGACCGGCGCTGCTGGGGCTCAAGGGCGCCGTGCGCGACCTGCTGCGCGGCCACGGCATCGCGCCGGAACGGATCCCGTACGCGCTGCAGCCGCGCGAGAAGTCGCCGGTGTACGAGGACAGCGTCCAGCGGATGAGCGCGCGCTACGAGCTGGC
>JAYTNC010000163.1:0-7308 GCA_043748515.1 Gemmatimonadota bacterium
CGCGCGGCGAGACGGCGGAGGTTCACCGCGCCCGCGCGGTCGACGTAGTCGGCGCGGAAGCCGTCGAAGGCGACGAGGACCACGCGTTGCTGCCGGGGCGCGAGGGCGCCGGGGCGCGCCGATCCGCCGCACGCCCACACAAGCACCGGGAGCACTCCGAGCGCGACGAGCCCCGCGATCCGTGACGTGATGCGTGACGTGATGCGTGACGTGATCGGTGA
This sequence comes from Gemmatimonadota bacterium, assembly GCA_043748515.1. Taxonomy (GTDB): domain Bacteria; phylum Gemmatimonadota; class Gemmatimonadetes; order Gemmatimonadales; family Gemmatimonadaceae; genus Pseudogemmatithrix. The sequence continues at coordinate 222 of JAYTNC010000163.1, forward strand.
CGCGATCGGTGACGCGCTGCGCGACTCGCGACTCATGTCGCGCGCGCGTCGTCTTCCACGAGAAAGCGCCGCAGCACCTTCCCGACCATCGACTTGGGCAACTCGTCCTTGAACACCACGCGCGCCGGCACCTTGAACGGCGCGAGGTGCTCCTTGCACCAGGCGCGCAGGTCGTTCGCTGTGACCGTCTGCCCGAGACGCCGCACCACGAATGCCACCGCCACCTCCCCGCGCGCCATATCGGCGAGGCCGCGCACGCCGACCTCCGCGACCGCCGGATGCTTCGCGAGCACCTCCTCGATCTCGCGCGGCCAGACCTGCATGCCGCTCATCTTGATCAGGTCCTTCTTGCGATCGACGATGAACAGGTAGCCGTCCGCGTCGAGGTAGCCGAGGTCCGCCGTGTGCAGCCAGTGACGGCCATCGGCGTGCGTGTCGAGGATCGGGTCGGTGCCTTCGGGCGCATTGAAGTAGCCGCGCATGATCTGCGGACCGGTGAGCAGGATCTCGCCGACCTCGCCCGTGGGCATCGGCTTGGTCGGGTCGTCGGCGTCGACGACGCGCACTTCGCAGTCGGGGAGCGGCACGCCCACCGAGCCCACCTTCTGCTTGCCCTCGATCGGCCAGATCGTCGCCGCGAGCACCGACTCGGTGAGCGCGTAGCCCTCGATCACGCGCGCGCCGGTGATCTCGGTGAAGCGCCGGTGCGTCTCGGCCATGAGCGGCGCGGCACCCGAGACGCAGACCTTGATCGATGCGAAGCTCACCTTGCCGCTCGCCACCTTCGGGTGGTTCAGCAGCGCGTTGTAGAGCGTCGGCACGCCGCAGAAGACCGCCGGCGCCGTGCGCGCGATCGTCCTCACCAGATCGTCGAGGTCGCGCGGGTTGGGCACGAGCACGATCGGATTGTGCCCGATGAAGCAGACCGCCTGCACGCCGCAGGCGCCGTACGAATGGAACATCGGCAGTGGGAGACAGTAGCTCCCCTCCCATTCGGGGAGCGCACGATGCAGCCAGGCCCGCACCTGCAGTCCGGTACGGACCAGTCCGCCGTGATGCACGCGCACGGCTTTCGGCGTGCCGGTCGTGCCACCGCTCATGAGCAGCAGCGCATCGTCGTCCGGGCCGGGGCGCTTCACGGTCGGCCGTCGACCCTTGTGCGCCTTGAGCAGCTGCGGGAGCGTCGGGTCGCCGTCGCGCGCGCGGGCGCGATGTCCTCCTTTCTTCTCGAGCGCGACGGTGAAGATCAGCCGCAGCAGCGGCGGCAGGTATTCCTTGATGCTCGTGATCACCACGTGTTGCAGGCCGGTGCGCTTCTGCACCTGCTTGAGGCGGTCGTAGAACGTCGAGAGCGTGACCACCACGCGCGCACCCGTCGTGGCGACCGGTCCCTCGAGTTCATCGGCCGTGTAGATCGGGTTCAGCGGCACGAGCACCGCGCCGAGCTTCCAGACCGCGAGCTCGACGATGAAGAACTGCGGACAGTTGGGAAGCACGACCGCGACGCGTTCGCCGGCGCGCACGCCGAGCGATACGAGCGCGCTCGCGAACGCGTCGCTGGTGTCGTCGAGCTCGCGATACGACACCGCCGTCCCCTTGAACAGGAGGGCCGGCGCGTCGGGACGCGCGGCGAGGGCGTCGTCGAGGTACTCCAGGAGCGTGCGCTCCGGATAGGGCTCGAGCGTCGCGGGGACGCCGGCGTCGTACTGGCTGGTCCAGGGATGGTCGTTCATGGGCTGGTCGGGGTACATTCCGAATATGCACCCGACCGCCCTCCTCCACAGCCCGTCGGCCGGCCGTTCGGCCGGCCCCATGCGTCTCCTCGGCGCCCTCTCCCTCCTCGCGCCGCTCGCGCTCGGCGCGCAGGGCATGACCATCCCGCTCCACGATCCCGCCGTGCGCCGCGCAATGAACGCGATGCAGCCGCTGCAGGCGTGGACGCTCGAGCAGCAGGTCTCGATCTGCGAGATCCCCGCGCCGCCGTTCAAGGAGATGGCTCGCGCCGAGGAGTTCAAGCGCCGCATGATCGGGTTCGGCTACGCCAACGCGCGCATCGACTCGGAGGGGAACGTGATCGCCGAGATCGGCCGCGGCGACGGTCCGACCGTGCTGATCGCCGGCCATCTCGACACCGTCTTCCCCGAAGGCACCGACGTGCGCACCACGCGCACCGGTGAGCGCGTCGCCGGCCCGGGCATCGGCGACGATTGCCGCGGTCTCGCCGTGGTGCTCACGCTCGCCAAGGTGCTCAAGGAACAGAAGCTCGAGCCCAAGGGTCGCCTGATCATCGTCGGCAACGTCGGCGAGGAAGGCCCGGGCAACCTGCGCGGCGTGCGGCACCTGTTCACCAAGGAGTTCGCCGGCCGGATCGACTACTTCATCTCGGTCGACGGCGCCGGCGGCGGCGCGATCACCTCGCGCGCGGTCGGCAGCCATCGCTACCGCGTCTCGTTCGAGGGCCCGGGCGGCCACAGCTACGGCGCGTTCGGCATGGCCAACCCGATGCACGCCATGGGGCGCGCGATCGCGAACATCGCCGAGCTCCAAGTCCCGGTGCGCCCGAAGGTGACGTTCAACGTCGGCATCGTGAGCGGCGGCACGAGCGTGAACACGATCACGCCGCTCGCGCAGATGGAGATCGACATGCGCTCCGAGTCGGCGAGCGAACTCGCGCAGATCGACGCGAAGATCCGCGCGGCGATCGAGTCGGGCGCTGCCGCCGAGCGCGCGCGCTGGCCCAACTCGCGCGCCGGCATCACCGTGAAGTACGACACGATCGGCATCCGCCCCACCGGCGCGCAGTCCGACGACGCGCCGATCGTGAAGACGGCCTGGGCCGCGGTCGAGGCGCTCGGCTGGCTGCCGGCCACCGTGGCCTCGAGCACCGACGCCAACCTGCCGATCGCGATGGGGATCCCCGCGATCACGATCAACGGCGGCGGTCGCAGCACCGGCGCGCACGGTACCGAAGAGGCGTATCAGGAGTTGCCGGACTCGTACAAGGGTCCGCAACTCGCATTGCTCATCGTCGCCGCGCTCGCGGGCGTGGCGCGCTAGGAGGCATGACCATGGATCGTCGATCGTTCATGCGTTCGGCCCTCGCGGCCGGCGCCATCATCGCGGTGCTGCCGCGCGTCGGTGCGGCGCAACAGGGCACGCGTCCCGCACAGGGCGCGACCAAGGCGCCCGCCCGCCCTGCGCCGCTCCCGCAGATGACCGTCTACAAGAGCGCGACCTGCGGCTGCTGCCACAACTGGGTGGAGCATGCGCGCGAGAACGGTTTCACCGTGAAGACGATCGACACCGAGTCGCTCTCGACCGTCAAGGCCGACCTCGGCGTTCCGTCACAGCTGCAGTCGTGCCACACGGTGGTCGTCGGCAACTATCTGGTGGAAGGCCACGTGCCCGCGGCCGACGTGAAGCGTCTGCTCGCCGAGAAGCCCGCGATCCGCGGCATCGCCGTGCCGGGCATGCCGATCGGCTCGCCGGGCATGGAGCAGGGGCCGGTGTCGGGCTACCAGAAGTACGAGGTGATCGCGTTCACGGCGCAGGGGCGGACGTCGGTGTTCGCGAGGCACTGAGTGGACTGCTGGACGCTGGACGCTGGATGAAGGATGAAGGATGAAGGCGAAATGATGAACGGCGATGCAGGGAGCCGTTCCCGCATCGCCGTTTCTTTCAGCCTTCATCCTTCAACCTTCATCACCAGATTCATCTATCGATCAACTCGAGCAGCAACTGCGTCGTCCGCGGGTCCTTCTTCCCGTTGAGCGCCGAGATCGCCGCGCGCCGCAACTGCGGATCGGTCCCGCTGCGCACGATCTCGATCAGCTTGTCGGTCGCCTCCGGCTCCGGACGGTCACCGAGCACCTGCACGATCTGCTGCCGCACGGTGCGGCTCGAGGCGCTGTCGTAGAGCCGGTTCAACTGCACGATCGGCAGCTCGCGGCCCAGGCGCGAGAGGATTGCGGCGCGCACATCCGCCGGTTCGTCCTCGCGCTGCACGAGCGCCAAGAGCCAGGTGCTCGACGCTTCGTCGTCGGCACGCGCCAGCACGAGCGCGGCCCGTGACTTCAACCGCGTCGACTCGAGCCGCGGATACACCCCGCGCAGCCAGGCCGCGTCCTCGGCCGAGATCCTCCGGTCGGCGACGTCGTCGCGCCACCGCGAGAGGGCGAACTCGCTGCCGTCGACCGTGACGGCGCGCGCCGAGGATCGAGCGATCGCGCGATCCTCGGCCGCCATCGCACGCGCCTCGGCGGCTACCGCGCGCTCCACTTCTCGCGCCTGCGTGCTGGCCGTCGAGCGCGGAGCGACCGGTGTCACCGGGGTGACCGGAGCGACGGGAGCGACCGCGGGGACCGGCGGCACGGGAGTCGGCCACATGAGCTTCCCCGAGACCGCGACCGGCGCGGTCATGCTGAGTCCCGCGCATGCTTCACCCGGGATGCAGTAGTTGGAGTAGAGGAAGCCGGCGCTGCGGTCGAACGTCGACAACGCCTCGAGCCGCAGGCGCTCCGGCGCGCTCGAGCGTTCGACGAGCGCACGGATCGCCGCACGCGCCTTGGGTGAGTCGTTCGCACCCAGCGCGCGCACCGCCGACCGCTGCACGCTCTCCGACTCGTCGCTGCGGATCACCGTCTCGAGCGCGGGCACCACCTCGTCGCCGCTCTTGGCGAGATAGCCGATCGCCTCGGAGCGCACGGAGGGCGACGGGTCGGACTTGGCCACGTCGAAGAGCTTGGCGCGCGCTGCCGCATCGCCCGTGTTCCCGACCATCATGACCGCGTTGCGGCGCAGCGAGACCGAACATTCGTCGCGGCGCTCGAGCACCTTGATCGCGATCGGCATCGCCGCGTCGGGATTGCTGCGCATGAGCACGCTCAACGCCGACGCGCGCACCGAGAGCTCCTCGGTGTCGCACGAGGTCGCGGCGCCGGAGGCCGAGGCGCGCACGCGGGACTGCGCCGACGCGTCGCCGCGCGCGGCGAGCGCACCGCTCACGCGCGTGGTGAGCGTCTCCGCTTCCTCGGCATTGCCGGCGTGCGGGAAGCGGCTCTTGCGCGCGTCGAGCGCGGCGAGGGCCTCGCGCAGTTCGGTCACGCCGCCGATGCGGTAGAGCGCGAACGCCTGCCAGTAGAGTGCGTCGGCCGCGTACGCCGACGCTGGCTGCCGTTGCGCGACCTGGCCGAAGAGCACCGAGGCGCGACGCCATTCGCCGCGGTTCAGCAGAGACCGCGCCTCACGATACGTGGAGTCGGCCGGATCCTGCGGATAGCGCGCGGCCCACTCGGGGCTTCCGGGCTCGCTCAGGAGGCCGAACCCGGCGAGCGGTGCGCGCGCGATCATCGGCGTCGATGCAGGTGTCGGTTTCGACACCTGGGACGGTGCCGCGGTCGCGCGCGGCGCCTGGGCAGGGACTGGTGAGGGCGCAGCAGGCGCCTGCTGCGCGCCCGTCGCGGCGGAGGGGAGCAGGATCAGGGCAGCGAGCAGAAGTCGGTCGATCATGGTGTCCTCAGTATCCGGAAGCGGTGTACGACGCGGTCACGGTGCGCAGGCGCGGCACCACGGCGCGTTCGTCCATCGCCTCGGCGATGAAAGTCAGTTCGTCGGCGCGGGGCGCCGTGCGGAGTCGGGAGACCTGCGCCAGCACGAGCTCGAGGTCCTCGAGCAGGTCGCGCATGCGCGGGTCGGAAGCAGCTGGGGAATCGAGCAGGAGCCGTGTGGTGCCGAGCAGCTGCGATGCGTCGGCGACGAAGCGCGCGTCGCTGCGCAGCGGTGCCCCCTGCGCCGATCGCGGGAGCGAGTCGAGCAGCGTGACCGCGCGCGCGAGGTATTCGTAGGTGGCGCGCTGCAACGGCTCGGCGACGTCGCTCGCCGGTGAGACCGGGACCGTTCCCGGCGACGGCGGTGTCACGGCACCCGCGGCGAGGCCCGGGGAACGGTCGGCCAGCGCACCGCCACCAGCCGGCGCGGAGAAGCGCCCGAGGCCGAACCCCACGACGAGCGTCGCCGCAACGCCGACGAGCGGCGCGATCCAGGAGCGCCGGCGCGGAGCGTCGCGCGGAGCGTCGCGCCGTGCGCCGTCGAGCACCACCACATCACCGTGGAGCGGGGCCAGCGCGCGGGGCGCGTCGAACGCCTCGCGCTCGATCCGCTCCCACATCGCGTCGAACGGCGCCTCGGGCGGCACGCGGTAGCTCTGCTTCGCCTCGTCGAGGAGGCCGTCCATTCTTTCGTCCTTCATCATTGAGCCTTCATCATCAGTTGAAGTCATCGAAGTCCCTCAGTGCGATCCTCAGCTTCGCGCGCGCTTCGAACAGTCTCGCCTTGCTCGTCCCCTCGGCGACGCCGAGCATCGTGCCGATCTCGCTGTGCGTGTAGCCTTCGAGGTCGTGCAACAGCACCGTCATGCGCAGACCTTCCGGCAGTGCGTCGATCGCCGCGTGCAGTCTCACCTTGAGGTCGGGGTCCGCCTCGCGGGCCGGCGCTGCGTGGACGTCCTCATCCCCGATCGCCTCTTCGTGCGCCCGGATCCGTTTGACCTTCCGCATCTGGTTGAGTGCGGTGGTCACGGCGATCCGGTGCAACCAGGTCGTGAAGGCCGAGTCGCCGCGGAAGGCGGCGAGCTGCGCGAAGGCCCGCACGAAGACGTCCTGCACGAGGTCGCACGCCAACTCCTCGTCCCCGCAGATGCGGAACACGAGCCGGTGCACGCGCCGGGCGTGCCGGTCATAGAGCGTCCGGGCGGATACCCGATCTCCCGCGACCGTGCGGGAGATGAGCGTCCGTTCGTCCGGCCCCGCGTCCGAGGCTTGGAGTGCGATGGCAGGTGTCGTCATCGGTGATGCCTGGTTGGACACAGGGGGCCGGGAAAGCGTTGGGGGCCGCGCGAGGGGACCGCTCCCGCTACACTACGACATTCCCTGTCCGGAGAGTCGTCAGGATGTCCCGTCTGGTCCGCACCGCCCTCGTCACCGCAGTCGTTCTCTCCGCCGCCTGCGGCGAGAAGGCCGCCGAAGCCCCCGCCACGCCGGTAGGTCACCTCTTCACCGACGCCGCGAGCGGGGTCGGCCTCGACCTGCCG
>JAYTNC010000164.1:0-2209 GCA_043748515.1 Gemmatimonadota bacterium
CCTTCATCCCGTACGACGTTCACTCGAACAGCGACGAGACCGACTGATCCGAGTGCGTGAACCGGATCGCCTTCGCGAGCAACTCGCCCACGCTCAACACCTTGAGCTGCGGGAAATGCCGGTCGGCGGGGATCTGGATGGTGTCGGTCACCGCGACTTCCTTGATCGGCGCGCTCGAGAGCCGCTCCACGGCGGGGCCGCTGAGCAACGCGTGCGTCGCGCAGACGTAGATGTCCCGCGCGCCGAGCTTCTTGAGGGCGCGCGCGGCCTCGGAGATCGTGCCGGCGGTGTCGATCATGTCGTCGGCGAGGAGACAGTCGCGCCCCTCGACCTCGCCCACCACGTTCACCACTTCGGCGACGTTGGCCGCGGGGCGGCGCTTGTCGATGATCGCGAGCGAGGCGTTGAGCCGCTTGGCGAACCCACGGGCCATCTTGGCCGAGCCCACGTCGGGCGCGACGACCACGAGGTCCTGCAGTTTCATCTTGCGATAGTGCGCCGTGAACACCGGGGCCGCGTACAGATGATCGACGGGGATGTCGAAGAACCCCTGCAGCTGATGCGCATGGAAGTCGACACCGAGCACGCGGTCGGCGCCGGACTTCATGATCATGTTCGCCATGAGCTTGGCGCCGATGGCGACGCGCGGCTGGTCCTTGCGGTCCTGGCGCGCGTAGCCGTAATACGGCAGCACGCAGGTGATGCGCGCGGCCGAGGCGCGGCGCGCGGCATCGACGAGCAACAGCAGTTCGAGGACGTTGTCCCCGGGCGGATTCGTCGGCTGCACGATGAAGACATCGGCGCCACGCACGTTCTCGTCGAGACGCACGAAGACCTCGCCGTCGGCGAAGCGGTTCACCGTGGTCTTGCAGAGCTCCGCTCCGAGCGACTTGCAGATCTCCTCGGCGAGCGGCCGATTGGCCGTGCCGGTGAGCACGCGGAAGCCGTGGATGGGGACAGCCAATCCGTCCATTTCGGGTGTCGTAAGGGTCACGCACGCCAGAGGATACGCACACCCGACCACCATGGTCGAGACCCTCTTGGAAAGCCCCGAAAGCTAGCCCGACCGACTCCTCAACGGCAGGGGGCGCGAGCCCGGATGAGTCCTCCAGCGCCCGTCATTGCCCCTGGTGGATTCGAACCACCATTCGCCGCTCCAAAGGCGGCTGTCCTGCCATTGGACGAAGGGGCATCGGCAGGTCGGACCTCCCAACCTGACCCCCCGAAACTAGCGGGGCCCCGCGAGCACGACAACGCAGTCAGTCGAGCGGGCGCACCTGGGCGACACTCGTGAGCGTGCGGCTGGTGACCACGCGGGTGCCCTCGGGGAGGCCGGCCAACACCGCGGGGCTCCGTCGTTCGAAGATCCCGAAGACGGTCGAGCCGGAGCCGCTCATCCGCGCGATCCGCGCGCCACCGGCCGCGAGCGCCTGGAGGCAGGTCGCGATCGCGGGGTGCCTTTGGATGACCGGCGTCTCGAAGTCGTTGGCCGCGAGACGCACGATGCCGTCCCAGCGGTCGAGGTCGGCGGCGCGGATCAGGGCCGGCGCCCGGAGCGGGTCCTCGGCGCGCGCTTCATCGATCCACTGGAACGCCGCCGCGGTCTCCACGCCGAAGGTCGGCATGCAGAGCACGACCGCTCTGGCCGGCAAGGAGTTGAGTGCGAGGAGTCGCTCGCCCCGTCCCCAAGCCAAGGCGAGCGGAGCGTCGGTGCTGAGGAACGGGACGTCGGCTCCGATCCGGAACGCGAGCGTCTGAATGGTCGCGTCGCTCAGCGACTGGGGCGCGAGGGCGTTGAGGATCCGCAATACCGCGCCCGCGTCGGCGCTTCCGCCGCCGAGTCCGCCGCCCACGGGGATGCGCTTCTCGATGGTGATCTTGAAACCCGTCGGCCAGTTCGCCTCGGCCATGAAGGCCTCGGCCGCGCGATAGGCGAGGTTCTGCTCCGCCGGTCCGACGTCGGCGCCGGTCACCGTGAGTTCGCGGACCGTCGTGTCGGTCGAGACCTTCACCGAATCGGCGAGGTCGATGCGCGCGAAGAGCGTCTCGAGCTGGTGGTGACCGCCTTCCTCGCGCGCGAGCACGCGCAGCGCGAGGTTGATCTTGGCCTGCGCTTCGAGCGTGGCAGTGGTGGCGGTCATGGCGGAGGGGCCTCGGCGGATGTCCCCGCGATGTCGCTCACGTGCAGCTGCAGCCGCGTGAAATACCA
>JAYTNC010000165.1:0-1671 GCA_043748515.1 Gemmatimonadota bacterium
GCGATCGGGAGATCGAAGGCCGTGCCTTCCTTGCGCACGTCGGCGGGTGAGAGGTTCACCGTCCAGCGGCGCGGGGGGAGCACGAACCCGGCGTTCACGAGTGCGGCGCCGACCCGTTCGCGTGCTTCCTTCACGCTGCCCGATGGGAGCCCGACCATGGTCCAGCCGGGGAGGCCAGGGGCGGCATCGACCTCGACGGTGACGGCGAAGGCTTCGATGCCGAGGACGGCGGCGGCGTTGATGGCGGCGAGCATGGCGGGATGATCGGCGGCACGCGGATCGCGAGCGGCATCGCGGACCTGCGCACGACATCACGGCGTTGCGCTCTCAAGGCGATGCGCCGTCGGGGCGTCGCGGCGGGACCTCCCGACACCGGCGGGAGTACCCAACGGTAGCCCGCGCTCGTGCGGCTTCCACGTCCGCCCCTCTCCCCGTAGCTTCGACGCATGCGCCTTCGACTCGCCGTTCTCCCGTTCGCCCTCGCGCTCGCGCTGCCCGCGACAGTGCGCGCGCAAGCGGTCGGCTCGTACCTCGCGCTCAAGATCGACGAGTCCCCGCTTCCGCTCGCCGACCGCGTGACCGACACCGACGGCACGACCTACCTCGTCGAATTCGAGCGGATGGTCGTTTCGCTGCGCGCGGGGAACAAGTTCCGCGCGTCGGTGCGATTCAAGCGCTCGCTCACGACTTCCGACGCGCGCGCGGGCACCCGCAACGCGCCGATCCAGTCGATGACGGTCACCGGCCGCTATGAGGTCACGGGCAAGGAGATCCGCTTCATCGCCGACTCCACCAGCGAGACGAAAGGCGTGAGCATGCTCAACGGCACCATCGAAGGACCGCAGCGGATCTCGCTGCCGTTCGACTACCGCAACGGCGCCGTGCAACGACGCCGCGTGCTCCGCCTCCAGTTCCGGAGCGACATCCTGTGACCGCATCCCGCGCATTCCGCGCATCCCGCGAATACCGCGCACGCCGCCCTTCCCGCGCACGCCTCGCGCTGCTCGCCTCAGCACTCCTCGGAGTCATCCTCGCCTGTGCACCGGCGGCCGGCATCTCCTCCGCTCCCGCGCCGGTGATGCAGACCCCACCCGACTCGGCCGCCATCGCCGCCGCCGACTCCGTGCTCGTGCGATTCTCCACGACGAAAGGCGACATCGACGTGATGCTGCGCCGCTCGTGGGCGCCGAACGGCGCGCCGCGGGTGGCCGAAGCGGTCGCCGCGGGCTACTACGACAACGCGCGCTTTTTCCGCGCGCTGCGCGGCTTCGTCGTGCAGTGGGGCATCGCGGCCGACACGGTCACGGGCAATCGCTGGCGCGCGCGCCGCATCCCCGACGACACGGTGCGCGAGAGCAACCGGCGCGGCACCGTCACCTTCGCGGCCGGCGGAGCCAACACGCGAACGGTCCAGCTCTTCATCAATCTCCGCGACAACGCGCGCCTCGACGCGACGAGCTTCGCGCCCGTCGGCGAAGTGGTGCGCGGGATGGACGTGGTCGATGCGCTCCACACCGGCTACGGCGAGGGCGCGCCCGCCGGCAAGGGACCGACGCAAGGGAAGATCGGCGTCGAGGGCGAGGCGTATCTCGCGAAGGACTTCCCGCTGCTCGACCAGATCAGGGCGGCGCGGGTCGTGAGGGTGTATCCCTTAGGATGAAGGATGAAGGA
>JAYTNC010000166.1:0-1710 GCA_043748515.1 Gemmatimonadota bacterium
ACCGACGAGCTCGTGGCGGTGTTTTTTCTCGACGTGAACGACTTTCGCGCCCTGAACGAACGGTACGGCCATCAGATGGGCGATCAGATCCTCGCATCGGTCGGCAAGCGTCTCCAGCACGCGGCGGGAGCCGAGGCTGTCGTGGCTCGCCTCGGCGGCGACGAATTCGCCGTGCTCGTGGAACGGCTCGATGCGGACGGCGCCGAAGTGATGGCGGAACGGCTGCGCGCCGCGCTCTCGAAAGCGGCCGTCATCGGCGGCGTGGAGTTGTCGATCGGCGTGAGCGTCGGCGTGGCGCTCAGCACGACGTCGGCGGAACTGCCGGAGCACGTGCTCCGCGGCGCCGATCTCGCCATGGCGCGCGCCAAGCGCGCCAATCGGCCCGACGAGACGGCACGCCCCGTGGTGTTCGACTGGAAGATCGCCGCCGAGGCGCGATCGCGTCGTCGTCTGGAAGACGAGTTGCGCGAGGCGGTGACCGCGGAGCAGTTCGCGCTGCACTACTGGCCCATCGTCGCCCTCGACGACGACCGCATCAGCGGCGCCGAAGCGCTGCTGCGATGGAAGCATCCCGTGCGCGGCCTGCTCGGCCCCTACGAGTTCCTGGCGGTGGCGGAGGAGATGGGGCTCATCTACGAGATCGGGCGGTGGGTGCTGCGTGAGTCGTGCAACCAGCTTCGCACGTGGAATCACGGGCCCGCGGTTTCGGCGCCGCTCACGATCGCCGTGAATCTCTCCACGCGTCAGTTCAGCGCGAACGCGTTCCTCAACGACATCACGCGCACGTTCAAGGTGTTCGGCCTGCCGCCGGCGAGCGTGACGCTCGAGGTCAACGAGCGCGTCGTCGCGAAGGACGTCGAGAAGGCGGCTGGCGTGCTCTCGGCACTCCGCTCGCTCGGCGCACGCATCTTCCTCGACGACTTCGGCAGTGGCAACTCGCCCATCAGCTACCTGCAGCGCCTGCCGCTGGACGGCGTGAAGATCGACCACAATCTCGTGTCGCGGATGGACCGCGACGAGAAATCGATGCGGCTGGTGCGTTCGGTGATCGTGCTCGCGCGCGAGTTCGGGCTGGAGGTGGTGGCCGAAGGGGTGAGCACGGCCGCGCACGTGAAGGTGCTCAAGGAGATCGGCTGCACGCACGGGCAGGGCAACATGTTCTCCAAGGCTGTCGATGCGGACGCCGTGACCGCGATGATCGCGACCCGGCCCTGGTGACGTCCGCGCCCGAACTGTTTGCCGGACCGGGCGAGATGCGACAGCGCGTGCGTGGCTTCGACTGGTCGCGGTCAACACGCGGGGTCGCTCGCGCGTAGTCGGGTCACACGATATGGTGTTCCGGTAACCGCACTCCCGCCCCGCGGCGTGCCGTCCGCACGTGCCTCTCCCTCGAGATCCGATGCCTCATTCCCTCCGCGTTGTTGCGGTCCTTCTTCTCGCTGCCTTCTCCTTCGCCCCCTCTTCTGCCAACGCGCAGGCGTCGGCCACTGGCCGGATCACCGGGCTCGTGCTGGACTCGGCGTCCGGCCGACCACTGGCAGCCGTTCAGGTGCTCGTCGCGGGCACTCGGCTGGGTGGCTCGACGAATGACCTCGGTCGATTCATCATCGTCAACGTGCCCGCCGGCGCGGTGAGCCTCGAGACGCGGCGCGTCGGGTATCGGGGCGGCCGGCTCGCCAACGTGCGGGTGACCGCTGGCGGGACGAGCGA
>JAYTNC010000167.1:0-5535 GCA_043748515.1 Gemmatimonadota bacterium
TACGGCCCGCGTGCCGCGGAGCGCCCGGTGCTCTTCGATCTGGTCGCGTGGATCGGCGGTGCGGAGCGTCGGCTCTGGCTCAAGGCGGACGGGAGTGCCGCGACCGTCGGACGAGAGCGGCATGTCGAGTCTCAGGTGCTATACGGGCGTCTCGTGTCACCCTGGTGGGACGCGCAGGTCGGGTTGCGTGCGGACCTGCGCGACGGGCCGACCGGCGGTGCGTCGCGCGTGGGTGCCGTCATCGGACTCCAAGGGCTCGCGCCAAACTGGTTCGAACTCGAACCGTCGGTGTTCGTGACAACGGGAGGAAACGTCTCGTTCGACTTCACTGGCTCGTATGACCTCTTCCTCACGCAGCGCCTGGTGCTGCAGCCGCGACTGGAGTCGACGGTCGCGCTCCGCGAGGAGGTGGATTTCGGGATCGGCAGCGGCCTGAGCAGCGCCGCGTTCGGGCTGCGCGCGCGGTACGAGTTCCGCCGCGAGTTCGCGCCGTATCTTGGCGTCGTATGGGAACGCGGGTTCGGGCGATCAGCCGAGCTCGCGCGGCTCGCGGGCGACGCCGCTTCGGGGACGTACCTCGTCGCGGGACTGCGACTGTGGCGATAGAGGATCACGCGGCCCACGAGTCCCTCGATCAACACGCCGGGCACTCGCCCGAGCAGTTCCGGCGGCAGTTCTGGTCGGCGTTGGTGCTCACGGTACCCGTGGTCGTCTAGTCGCCGCACATCGAGTCGTTGCTCGGGTACGAGGCCCCTCGGTTCCCAGGATCCGCTTGGGTGCCCGCCGTGCTGGCCACGCTCGTCACCGTGATGCTGCTGGGGCACTGGATCGAGATGCGATCCAGACGCTGCACGCGATGGGTGTCCGCGTCGCGATGCTCACTGGTGACGCCCGCGAGGTCGCCGACGCGGTGGCGGCCGAACTGGGGATCGATGACGTGCTCGCGCAGGTGCTGCCGGAGGAGAAGGCGCAACGGGTCAGGCAGCTGCAGGCGAGCGGCCGGCGCGTGGCCATGGTGGGAGACGGCGTGAACGACGCCCCCGCGCTCGCGACGGCGGATGTCGGCATCGCGATCGGGGCGGGCACCGATGTCGCGGTGGAAGCGGGGCACATCGCGCTCGGTGCGGTCCCGATGTCCGCGAGCACGGTGGTCGTGGCGGTCAACGCACAGCTGCTCAAGCGGACTCCGCTCTGACGTGCGGGGCCGGGCGCGCGTCCGGAGACCCGGGACCGCCGTCTACTTGACGGGGGAGCCAGTCAGGTGATTCTTCGTCGTCATGCGCCTCGACCTCGCTGAACGCCTCCGCTGTCCCTATGGGCACGCGCCTACGCCGCTCGTGGTGGTGGCACGCGAGACGCGCGATCGTGACTTGCGCGAGGGCTTCGTCGGCTGCCCCGTCTGCCGACGCGAGGCGCGCATCATCGCGGGGCACGTGCGGTTCGATGGCCTCGCGTCCGCACCGGAGTGCGCGGCGACCGGCGCCGCCCCGGAACTCGAGCGCGTGATCGCGCTGCTGGGACTCGCCGAGCCCGAGGGGGCCGTGCTGCTCACCGGTCGCTACGCCGCGCTCGCGGGGGCGCTGGCGGCGGCGACTGGGGTGAGCGTCATCGTGATGCACTCCGATGCCGCGCGCGCATCGGACGGTGAGTCGGGTGCGGATGTCGCCGCGGTGCATGGGTCGCCGGCCGTCGTGCCGTTCACCGACGCGACCTTCCGCGGCGTCGCGCTCGAAGCCGGCCTGGCGCCGGCGTTCGTCGTGGACGCGGTTCGGGCCACCGCGATCGGCGGCCGCGTGCTCGCCGACGTTTCCGTGGCGGCGCCGCCCGGCTTGAAGGAACTCGCGCGCGACGACACCGAATGGGTCGCCGCGCGCGAGGCGGTCGGAGCGATCGTGGAACTGAAGCGACGGATCTAGCGCGACGGGTCTGAGGCGCAGGAGCGGACGAGGATGAAGGCCGTTCTCTTTCAACCTTCATCCTCCATCCTTCATGCGTCGCCGCCCCCGTCGTACAGCGAATCGATCAGCGGTTTGTAGCTCTGGTCGATCACCTTGCGCTTCACGCTGAGCTTGGGCGTCAGCTCGCCGCGGTCGATCGAGAAATCGTGCTCGAGCAGTCCGATCTTCTTCGGCGACTCGAAGCTCGCGAGCCCGTCGAGCTGGCTGCGCACCTCCTTGTCCATCTTCGCACGGATCGTCGGCATCTCGAGCAGCTGCCTCCGTTCGGTCCAGATGATGTTCTTGAGCCCGGCCCACTTCTCGAGGTTGTCCCAGTTGGGGACGATCAGGACGATCGGGTACTTCCGCTTGTCGCCGATCATCACGGCCTGCGAGACGTACTTGTTGAGCTTGATCCGGTTCTCGATCGGCTGCGGCGCGATGTTCTTGCCGCCCGCGGTGACGATGATGTCCTTCTTGCGGTCGGTGATCCGCAGGAAGCCGTCCTCGAGCACGCCGATGTCGCCGGTGTGGAACCAGCCGTCCGCGTCGATCGACTCGGCGGTCGCGTCGGGACGGTTGTAGTAGCCCTTCATGACGTGCGGGCCGCGGGTGAGGATCTCGCCGTCGGCCGCGATGCTCACCTCGACGCCCGCGACCGCCTTGCCGACCGAGCCGATGCGGAAGGCGTCGGGGCTGTTCACCGCGATCACCGGCGAGGTCTCCGTGAGGCCGTAACCCTCGAGGATCGTGAGGCCGGCGGCGTAGAAGAACTTGTTGATCGAGGGTGCGAGCGGTGCGCCGCCGGAGACGAAGTACTTGAGCCGTCCGCCGGTGCGTTCCTTGAGCTTGGAGAAGACGAGCTTCTGCGCGAGGCCGTACTGCCAGCCGAGGAAGGCGCCCGGCTCGCGGCCCGCGAGCTTCTTGTCGGCCCAGCGGTCCGCGACGTGGCGCGCCCAGGCGAAGATCCGCGCCTTGACCGGACCGCCCGAGACGGCGTTCTCGAGCACGCGCGCGTACATCTTCTCGAAGAGCCGCGGCACCGACATCGCGAAGTGCGGCCGAACCTCCGAGAGATTGAACGGCACCGTGTCGATGCTCTCCGCGTAGGCGATGCTCACGCCGCACGAGAAGAACAGGTAGTCGCCCATCCGCTCGAAGATGTGCGAGAGCGGCAGGAAGCTGAGCGCGACCTCTCCCGAGAGGAGCGGCACCTTCTGCTGCGAGGCGCGGACGTTCGACGCGATGTTGTCGTGCGACAGCATCACGCCCTTCGGGAGGCCCGTCGTGCCCGAGGTGTAGATGAGCGTCGCGAGATCGTCGGGCTTCACCGTGAGCGCCGCGGCCTTCCACTCCGCCGCCTTCGCCGGGCTGTCGAGCGCCGCGCCCTTCGCCTCGAGCTCGGCGAAACTGTAGTCGACGCCCGCGGGCTTTGGCTCCACGAAGCTGATGATCGCCTTCACCGTCTTGAACTGCGCGCGGACGCTCGCGGCCTTCGCCGCCTGCGCCTCGTTCGACACGAAGAGCGCCGCCGCACCCGAGTCGTTGAGCGGGTGCACGATCTGGTCGGCGGGGAGCGTCGGATAGATCGGCACGTCGGTCTTGCCGCCGCAGAGGCAGGCCCAGTCGGCGATCGCCCACTCGGGACGGTTCTCCGACATGATCCCGACGCGGTCGCCGCGCTGCACGCCGATCGCGTTCAGTCCGAGCGAGATGCGACGCGCGCGCTCGAGCACCTGCGCGTGGGAGATCGGCGCGTACTTCCCGTCCTTCTTGTACTGATACGCGTCGGGGAGCGCGAACTTCTCGACGGCCTCGAAGAAGATCGCCGTGAGCGTGGTCGGTGCGGGGCGGGGTCCACCGGAGACTTGCATCGATCGCTTCCCGTAGGTCAGGGGGTCAGTGCGGGATCAGGGCGCGGAAGGTGGTGCGATGTTCACGACGAAACGCACGGGACTGCCCGGCACCCGCACACCGTGCCGCCGGACCTCGGCCAGCACGATGAAGCTGTCGACCGGCGTGGGGACGCGCGTGGCGAAGATGCGGAGCCGCCGCACCGAACTGCCGTCGGCCGCGGTCGTGTCGACCGCGCTGCGCGTGCCCGCGGCGTTCTGCAGCACGACCCACGACGTGTCCCCCGCAGCCAGAGTATCACCGGCTCGCACGGTGCGCCAGCGCACGAGCCAGCCGCCCACGCCGGCGCCCACACCGACGGTGTCGCGGCTCACGAGCGAGAGCCGCATCTCCGGCGCGACGTTGGTGCTCGCGTCGGGAATGGCGTACGCGAATGAAATGGTCGACGCGCCGAGCGCGAACACCGAATCGGGGCGGCGCGTCACACGCACGAGCCGGTCGTCCGACTGGAGGCTGCCGAGTGACGCGACCACGCGGACGGTGCCGTCGCGGCGCGTGGTCGCGCGCATGGTGCCGTTGGAGTCGACCACCACACCGGTGTCGAGCGTGAAGTAGCGGAAGGGCGCATCGACGATCTCGCGGCCGCCCGCGTCGTACGCATGGGCGCGCAACGGCGCGGCGACGCCGAGGGAATCGCGCAGCGTGTCGCCGGCGATCACCGACGGCCAGGGGATCCCGTCGAACGCGATGTACGAGACGTCGCCGATGCCGGTGCCGAGCTCGGCGCAGGAGACGGCGCCCAGGAACGCGCCGGCGATGGTCAGCAGCGCGCGTCGGCTCACGTCGAGGACGCGGTGTGCCCTCACAGTCCGAGGCGTTCGGCCAGCCGCGTCGCGAGGTTCACATATGCCTGCGAGGCGGGATCGGCGGGGGAGCGGACCACCGCCGGCTGCCCGGCGGCGAAGGCCTCGGCCACCGCATGGCTCCGCGGCACGACGATGTCGAGCATCAGGTGCGCGGGGACCTTCTCGCGGATGTAGGTCGCGGTGGTCTCGCAGGCCGGATTTCCCTCCTCGTACATCGTGAGGAGGATCCCGTCGAAGACGAGACGCTCGTGCCGCGTGACGATGTCCTGGATGCCGCGCAGGATCTGCGGCGTCGTCTGCAACGCCAACGGCTCGGCCTGCAGCGGGATCAGCACGCGATCGGAGGCGGCGAGCGTCGCGCGCGTCACCGGGCCCAAGCCCGGCGGCGTGTCGACGACGACGATGTCGCAGCGTTCGGCTGCGAGGGTGAGCATGCGCGAGAGCAGGTCCGACGAGGCGATCTGTTCGCCGTAGCGCGTGTGGTCGGCCTCCTCGGTGACGCTGCCGGCGAGCATGACGCGCAGCCAGGGGAGCGAGGTGGGAAGGAGCACGTCGCGCAGTTCGCGCTCGCCCGAGAGATGGTCGGCGAAGCCGTACGTGGGGTGCCCACGGCGGAGGCCGGCGCCGAAGCGCACCGAGCCCTGCGGATCGACGTCGACGAGCAGCGTCTTGAGGCCGCGGCGCGCGAACGCGGCGGCGAGGTTCACGGCGGTGGTCGTCTTGCCGACGCCGCCCTTCTGGCTGACGATCGCGAGGATGGTCCCCACGTCACTCCCCTGCTGAGGGCGGAGCCCCGTCGGTCGGGGCCCGCAGTTGGTCGAGCGTCCCCTGCGCGTGCGCCACCCAGCGCGCAGCGTCGGGGCCCGAAGGCGGATGAG
>JAYTNC010000168.1:0-4751 GCA_043748515.1 Gemmatimonadota bacterium
TGGAGGTTCACGGCGCCGTATTCCGTGACCACCCAATGGACGTGGCCGCGGGTGGTGACTACGCCTGAACCCGGTGACAGGACGCTCGCGATGCGGGAGAACTTGCCGCCGGCGGCCGTCGATGGGAGGGCGATGATCGGCTTGCCGCCTACGCTGCGTGCGGCGCCGCGGATGAAGTCCATCTGGCCGCCGATGCCCGAGTAGATGCGGTGGCCGATAGAGTCGGCGCACACTTGGCCGGTCAGGTCGAGCTGGATCGCCGAGTTGATGGCGACGACCTTCGGATTGCGGCCGATGCGGCCGGTGTCGTTCGACATGTCGGCGCTGATGAACTCCACCTCGGAGTTGTCGTCGACGAAGTCGAAGACGCGCTTGGAGCCGATCACGAAGCTCGTGACGATGCGGCCGGTGAAGATCGCCTTCATCCGATTGTTGACGGCGCCGGCCTCGACGAGGTCGACCAGACGGTCAGAGAACATCTCGGTGTGCACGCCGAGGTCGTGACGGTCGTGCAGGCGCGCGAGCACGGCGTCGGGGATCGCGCCGATGCCCATCTGCAGCGTGCTGCCGTCCTCGACGAGTTCGGCGACCAGCTCGCCAATGCGCGCGATGGCCGGCGTCTCGGGCTCGGGGAGATGCTCCGGCAGCGGGCGGTCGGTGTGCGTGAAGGCGTCGATCTGCTCGAAACTGACGCTGGTGTTGCCGTGCGTGCGCGGCATCCGCTCGTTGATCTCGGCGATGATCATCGGAGCGCAGTCGACGGCGGCGCGCGCGGCGTCGACGGAGGTGCCGAGGGAGCAGTAGCCATGCTTGTCGGGCGGCGAGAGCTGCACGATCGCGGCGTCGAGACGCACGCGGCCGCTCGAGAAGAGGCTCGGGACGTCGGAGAGGAAGATCGGCACATGGTCGGCGCGGCCGTCGTTGACGGCCTCGCGCAGCGCGGCGCCGGTGAAGAGCGAGACGGAGCGGAACCGGCCCTCCATTCCCGGCGCGAGCCACTTGGCCTCGCCCTCGGTGTGCAGGTGATAGAGGGTCACGTTCTCGACGTCGGTGCGCTTGGAGAGCGCGTCGAGCATGGTCGTCGGGGTGGCGGCGCAACCGTGGACGAAGACGTGCATGCCGCTCGAGATGCCGCGGACGGCCTCGTCGGCGGCGAGGGAGCGCTTGTACCAGTCGGGGGTCTTTTGCATTGGTGGAATCTGACGGGCGGTACGCGGCGCGGGGAGCGGGAGGGGCCTGACCGCGGGTAGGTGGAAGGCGGACGGCAGCGTGGCGTGGGCCCGGCCGGGGGGTGGCAGGGCCGGGCCGCTCGGTGCCGGGCCGCTCGGTGCTTGTCGGGCCACGAGCCGGGGGCTATAATCAGAACATGCGGGCGTAATTCAGTTGGTAGAATGCCAGCTTCCCAAGCTGGACGTCGTGGGTTCGAGTCCCATCGCCCGCTCCTTGCATGCGCACCAGCCGCAGTCACACGTGAAGGCCGGTACCCCGATCGGGCGCCGGCCTTTCGTGCTTCCAGGTCCGGCCCACGCGCCGGCCACAGAGAGGATCCCCCCCATGCTGACCACCCGCGCGCTCGGAACCCAGGGGCTCACCGTCTCGTCGATCGGCCTCGGCATCATGGGCATGAGCCATGCCTACGGCACCGCCGAGGAGCGCGACGAACGCGAGTCGATCGCGACGATCCACCGCGCGATCGAACTCGGCGTGACCTTCTTCGACACGGCGGAGGTGTACGGACCGTTCATCAACGAAGAACTGTTCGCGCGCGCGCTCGGCGAGTCGAAGGGCCTCCGCGAACGGATCGTCATCGCGACGAAGTTCGGCTTCAGGATCGAGGAGGGCGCGCAGGTGGGGGTCGACAGTCGTCCCGCGCATGTGCGCGAGGCGGTCGAGGGGTCGTTGCGCCGACTGCGGATCGATCACGTCGACCTGCTCTACCAGCATCGGGTGGATCCGGCGGTGCCGATCGAGGACGTCGTGGGCACGATGGCCGAACTCGTGCGCGAGGGAAAGGTGCGCTACCTCGGACTCTCCGAAGCGGGCGAGCGGACGATCCGCCGTGCGCATGCGGTGCATCCGATCTCGGCGCTGCAGAGCGAGTACTCGCTCTGGGAGCGCAATCTCGAGCCGCGGATCATCCCGCTGTTGCGCGAGCTCGGCATCGGGCTGGTGCCGTTCGCCCCGCTCGGCCGCGGCTTCCTCGCCGGCGACGTGAAGCGCGCCGAGGAGTACGCCGAGGGGGACTTCCGCCGCGGCGACCCGCGCTATCAGGGGGAGAACTTCGACGCGAACATGCGAGCCGCGTCGGCGGTTCGTGATCTCGCCGCAGGCATGGGGGTGACCGCCGGGCAGGTCGCGCTCGCGTGGCTGCTGCACAAGGGCGATGACATCGTGCCGATCCCCGGCACCAAGCGGCGGACGTACCTCGAGGAGAACGTGCGCGCAGCAGAGGTCGCGCTCACGGGCGACGAGATGGCCCTGCTCGACGCGGCGCTCGCACCCGACAGGGTGACGGGGCCACGGTACAACGCGGCGATGATGTCGATGGTGGATCGGTGACGTCCGCGACCTGCCGGCGATCGGACGGCTCGGCGCGCTGCTCGTGCGGACGCATCATGAGTTCGATCCGCAGCGGTTCTTCGCGGCCACGCCGCAGACGGCGGACGGATACGGCTCGTTCCTTGGCACGCAACTCGATGCGCCCGATGCGCTCGTGCTCGTCGCCGAGAGGGAAGGCGACGTGATCGGCTACGTCTACGGCGGCATCGAGGGAATGGACTGGATGTCGCTGCGCGGGCCGGCCGGTGTGCTGCATGACCTCGTGATCGATCCGTCGCAGCGCGGGAGTGGCGTCGGGCGGATGCTGCTCGACGCCGCGATCTGACGGCCGGGCTCAGGCGTGAGCGGAGCAGGCACGCGGACTGGCGCTTCAGCGCGCCAGTCGCCGCCCCAGCGTCTCCATCGCCTCGAACAGCGGCGTGAAGCCGTCCACCACGAGGAGCACCGGCTGCAGGTCGTCGATCGCGAACGGTTGCGCGATCACGGCGTCGAGCGAGAACTCGCGTCGATCGCACAGGGGCCCGAGGGCGTTCGCCGCGTCGCCGTGCGACGAGATGAGTCCGCTGCCGTAAACGCGGACGTCGCCGCGCTCGTGCACGAGGCCGAACTCGACGGTGAACCAGAAGAGGCGCGCCATCGCCTCGGTCTCCTCGGGTGTGCGCGCCGCGGCGGCGAGCGCGCCGAAGCGCTGCAGGAAATCGGCGAACACCGCGTCGGAGTGCAGCGGCACGTGCCCGAAGACGTCGTGGAAGATGTCGGGTTCGGGGAGGTAGTCGAGCTGTGCGCGCGGACGCACGCCGAGCGTGGTGGGGAAGCGGCGCTCGGCGAGGCACTGGAAGAAACTCGCGGCGGGGATGAAGCCGCCGACGCCGACGGCGCCCCAACCGGTGAGCGGCGCGAGGCGGCCGTTCACGTCCGCGAGGTCGGGGACGCGGTCGGCGCGGAGTCCGATGCGCGCCGCGCCGTCGAGGAAGCCGGTGCTCGCGGTGCGCTCGAGGGTCTCCATGCGACGCTCGTAAAGCAGCTGCCACACCGCGTGATCCTCTGCGGCGTACGCCGCGTGGTCCTGCGCGAGGAAGTCGGGCAGGGCGGTCGCGCTGGTGTGCGTCGCGGCGGTCGGCGTGGCGGTCGCGGTCATGACGGAACTCCTGGGAATAAAGGAAGCGGCCCGTGGAATCATCCACGGGCCGCTGGGCTGCAGTCGCTGCGCTGGTGCCTACATGCGCGAACGTCCACTCCCACGTCCCGTGAGGGGCGCGTAATAGCGGACGTACCAGTAGGAGGCGGGCAGGGCGAGGGTCAGCATGATGGAGTGATGGTAAGCGAGTCTGGCGCGAGGGTCAACCGCCAGCGATCAGCCCGATCACCGCACCGCTGAGCACGAGCCATGCCGAGTTCACGCGCCAGTGCACGAGCGCCACGAATGCCGCGATGAACAACGGCACCGCGAGCGCCGGCCGCGCGAAGGCCTGCACGGCGAGCGGCATGCAGACCACTGCCATGAGCGCGAGCGAGGCCGCATTGAGTCCGTCGAGCGCGGCGCGCAGCGTAGCGTTGGTGCGCAGGCGCGCGAGCACCGGCGCGGTGAGTGCGACGAACACGAACGCTGGCAGGAAGATCCCCACGGTGGCCAGCAGCGCGCCCGCATTGCCGCCGAGCAGGTAGCCGACGAAGGTCGCGGTGGTGAAGACGGGGCCCGGCGTGAACTGTCCCACGGCGATCGCGTCGAGCAACTGCGACTCGGTGAGCCAACCGAGGCGCACCACGAGATCCGTGCGCAGGAAGGCGAGCAGTACGTAGCCGCTGCCGAAGAGCAGGCCGCCGGCCTTGAGAAAGACGAGGAAGAGCTGGCCGAGCGAGAACGCGGCCGCGACCGGGATCGCGGCGGTCGTGACGAACAGGCCGCTCGCGGACAAGCCGAGCTTCGCGCTCGAAGCGCCGCGCGACGCATCGATCACCAGCGGCGCCGCGATCGACCCGATCGGACGCTCCCAGAGGTTGCCGCCGCGCGTCACGCGCGCGTCGAGTATGGTGATCGCCGCCGCCGCGATGAGCACCACGAACTCGTGCACGCCGAGCACGAGCGCCACGCCCGCCGTCACCGCGACCGCGAGCGTCATCGCCGATGAGAGCGCCGATCGCGAGAAGCCCCACAGCGCCTGCGCGACCACGGCGAGCACGACCGGCTTCAC
>JAYTNC010000169.1:0-9318 GCA_043748515.1 Gemmatimonadota bacterium
TCGTTGGAGGAGAGTTTCGAGTTCGGGTTGCAGCGGGTGCTCGATGGGATCGAGCGATATATCGATGATGAAGGTTGAAGGATGAAGGCGAAACGAGTCGTGCCTCTTGATAGTATGTACGCTGTACATGCATTCGAGAGATGAGCGCCATTCGCTTCGGGTGGGATGGCAGCAAGGTCAATCGCGATCGCCGCATCGCATCGGTCGGAGGCGGTACGCGGATCAAGGAGCTGCTCACCGCCACGCTCGCCGCCGGGCTCATCACGCCGATGGGCGCCTGTGGCGACGTCGGCGTTGCCGGACTCGCGTTGGCCGGTGGGGATACTGCCGCGCGCGGTCTCCACGGGACGGCGTGCTGCGGGTTCTACGGCGATCAGGCAATCGCTGCCGCGTATCTCGCGAAGTGGAGGGCCGCGTTCCGGTCGGTGGAACCCCAACTGTCGAGTCCCATGCCGAACCCCCAAGGCGAGGTGTGGGCGTCCGCCGCGAGGCTGCGATACGGTGGGTGGCGGAGCATGGCGCGGCGTTGCGGCCGTGGGCTCGGCGCGCCTATGTTGACTGACTTGCGCCGAGTTCGCAGGAACGGATTCGCGAGGTGTACGGGGTGAACTATCCGCGGTTGGCGCGGGTGAAGGCGCGGTACGACTCGGCGAATCTGTTCCGGTCGAATCAGAATGTGCTGCCTGCGGTCGGAGGCTAGATGGTGTCGAGGTGGATGTGCCAGACTCCGCTCACCCTGTTCGGCTGCGCCCTGGCCCTCGTTGCCTGCGCCGACGGATCGCGGGGCGTTTCGACCGAGACACCGTGGGTGACGTCGGTCGATTCGACCGCTGACACCATCGTGATGCGCATCACGGGAGCGATTCCCGAGCACCTGATCCGCACGCTGGTCCCGGAGCTGCGTGTCGGTTCACTGGACGGCCCCGATGAGTCGACTTTCGGCAACATCCTCGCCGTACGTCCTGCACTCGATGGCGGTCTCGTCGTCTACGATCAGCAGGTGCCGGCGGTGCGGCTCTTCGACGCGCAGGGCGCATTCGTCCGGAACATCGGCGTGAAGGGAGGCGGGCCGGGCGAGTTCGGCCACTTGAATGGAGTGGCGACGCTCCCCGACGGCCGGTGGATCCTCTGGGACGCGAGCGGCTCACGGCTGAACATCCACGCGCCGGACGGATCGTTCGAGCGCGGCGTGCGTCTCGCAACGGGACGTACCTTCGGGCAGGGGATGCTCTTCACCGACGCCGGAGGCAGAGTCTACGCCGACGCCGTGGTCTGGAGGGATTCGGCCGACTTCTCGCGCTCGCAGCGCGGGCTCATCGTGCTCGATACGGCCGGCACGGTGTTGGACACACTGCAGTACTTGGATTGGGGCGACCCGTCCGGTGTGGTCAAGGCGGGAACGCCCGATGGTGGCTCGATGACCACATGGTACGTGCCGTTCATTCCTTCGAGCGCCACGGCGCTGCTTCGCTCCGGTGGTCTCGTCTCCGGACCGAGCGATCCGTATCGCTTCTACCTCATTCCCGGCAACGGCGCGCGGCCGATCCGGATCGAGCGCGAGCATGTTCCCGTCGCGGTCCTGGCCGACGAGCGCGCGTACTGGACGGCCCAGATCGAGACGGCGATGCGGAGCGTGGAGCCGGCATGGCGCTGGAACGGCCCTGCGATCCCCGCCAACAAGCCGGCCTACCGCGAACTCGAGGTCGCACTCGACGGCCGGATCTGGGTGCAGCTCAACACCGCCGGCGAGCCGATCCCCCAGGCGGAACTCTCGCCGCTCGCGCCCGACCGATCACCGACCTCCCGGAGCACGACCCGAACGCGGACGGTGTACGACGTGTACACGCCGAGCGGAGCACTGCTGGGACGCGTGATGCTGCCGTGGAAGACGTCGCTCAGCACGAGCGCAGGCGATCTGGTGTGGGGCACGGCGACCGACTCGTTGGACGTCCCGTACGCGGTGCGATTCAGGATCGAGCCGCCGCTGCCGGACCGGCCCTAGCTCCCCAAACGCCGTCATACAGACGCACATACAGACGCACGCTTGCCGGTAGCTGTATGACAGTGCTACGCTTCGACGTCCCTCTCAGGAGCCGCGGAATGGCCAGCGTCAAGCGAACGATGCGCCGCAAGAACATGCTCATGGACCAGCGAAAGCTCGACGCCGCGAAGGCCGCGCTCGGCGCCGCTTCGGAGACGGCGGCCGTCGACGCCGCGCTGGATCTCGTGGTGTTCCGCACCGAGGTGTTCCGCGGCCTGGACGAACTCGCCGCCGCCGGTGGGCTCGCGACCATCGAGCCGCTGCGTCGCATCGGGTAATCTACACGCTCGACACGAATGTTCTCGTCGACGCGCTCCGGCAGCCGCCGGAGCTCGACCGTCTGAAGACGTTCCTGAGTTGGGCGCTGCCGTCGACGGTACTCTCGAGCATCGTCGCCGCGGAGCTGACTGCCGGCGCTCGCACGGTCTGGCACGGGCAGCGTGAGTGCGAGCCGGCAGAACGATGTGCTCCTCGCGCTGCAGGCGCGTGAGCATGGATGGACGGTCGTCACTCGAGACAGCGACCTGCGCACGCTGCGGGCGCTGGTATCCGGACTTCAGGTGGTCGCGCCGTATCCGGAGCGTGCGTAGTTTCGGGCTGGGTCGTGTAGAAGTCTTGAGCTGCTGCACTCGCTGGCGGACTTCGTCTTCAGGGCTACTCATGCTCACCAGAACATTCAGTGCGCTGCTCGTCGCCGCATCGCTCATCGCATGCAGCGATCCGATCGGTCCGCCAGTGCCTTCGGGTCTCTTCGTCCTCGAGCGCGTCTCGGGTGTCTCGCTCCCGGCGGTGATCCACGAGGACGCATTCTATAGATACATCACGGTCGCGGACTCGATGACAGTGCGCTCGGACGGAAGCGGCGAGCAATCCTCGGTGCAGCGCGTGGAGCGCATCGACGGCAGTGCTGCGCCGTACACGGTCTCGTGGCGGGCGCCGATCGGGTTTCGTAGCGCACGCGACGGCCTCGTGTATGTGCGCGGGTGCCCGATCAATGCGAACTGTGCACCGTTCGCTCCCATCGCGGTCACGCGCACAGCGGATGGCCTCGCTTTCACGGTCGGTGACGAACGGCGCGAGTACCGCGCCGCGATGATGCCTTAGCGGTCACCGGAGGGACGGCTACGGCATCAGCCGCGCCCACTGCGCCGAGTCCGTGAACTGATGGAACGACACGATCCGGTCGCCTTCGAAGCGGTAGACATGGCAGAACTCCGCGTCCAGCTTCGCGCCGCCCTGCTTCATGGTGCCGCCGTAGCGGCCGAGCACGATGACGTCGGCACCGCCGTCGACGAAGCGATCAGGCGCCGCGGTGAAGCCGTCGATGGCGGCGAGCAGCCGGCCGAACACCCCTTCGCCGATCGCTTGCGCGCCGACGTAGGGATTGCGGTCGGCGAGCGGGTTGCCCTCCGCCTCGTACCACTGGATGTCGGGCGCCATGGCACCGAAGAGCACGGAGGGATCGTTGTTCGCGAAGGCGGCGTAGGCCGCCTGGATGGTCCGGACGCTCATTGGTCGCTCGTGTGCGGGACAGGAAATCCGATCGGGGTGCGCGATGAATAACGCCGATCCGCCTGCCCCACAAGCGCGGCTGGCGCGACGATTCGGTAGACTGAAGCCACCGAGGCGCGAGGGAGGGACGGTTGGGGTCACTGGTTCGAGCATGCATCACAGGCTGCGCTGCCGCTCCCGTTCAAGACGGTCGCGCCGGGGCCGCGTTGACGATCGCACCGACGCGCCTCCTCCTCGCCGCGGGCCTCCTCCTGGGGACAGCGTGCGGCGCGAGCACATCGCCGACAGAGGCGCTGACGGGACTGCAGTATCTGCTGGTGCGCATCGATTCGGACAGTCTGCCCGTTGTCGCGTACGCCACGCCACCGGACACGACATTCCTGACGTACGAATTCGTGTCGTTGCGCGACGACGGGATCGCCGCGTTCGTGCGCGAGCATCGAACTGTCAGCCCGGGCGCCGCCGCGCGCACCGAACGCAT
This sequence comes from Gemmatimonadota bacterium, assembly GCA_043748515.1. GTDB lineage: Bacteria > Gemmatimonadota > Gemmatimonadetes > Gemmatimonadales > Gemmatimonadaceae > Pseudogemmatithrix. The sequence continues at coordinate 4,035 of JAYTNC010000169.1, forward strand.
TGAGTTCAACTATAGGTGGACGCGTTCCGGCGAGGCGACCATCATGCTCAGCCCCGGCTTCGTGTGCTTTGCCGCTCCTTGCGGCATCAGCCTGACGGGAACCGTCACGGACTCGACGTTGCGGCTCGTGCAGAGTGAGCCGGTGACGAGAGTGTTCCACTACATGCGCCTGCCGGCCGCGGACCTGACGACGACCGGACTCTGGTCGGGGGGCACCCGAGCGTCCTCACATGCTCTTGAATCGGTGCGCGATCACGCTCACCTTGAAGGCACCGTAGATCGCGTGGGCGCACAGTCTCGATTTTAGGGGCGGCCGCTGCACGATCACACTACGCATTCGAGGGCAGATGCAACTTGTCGAGTTCAAAGCATTGCGGGCGCAGATCAGCGATACCGATGATGAACTTGCTGCCGAGCTCGGCGTCCCCGTCGCGCTGCTGCAGCGGTGGAGCGCTGGGACCGAGCGCATCCCGCGGTTCGAAGCGCGCCTGATCCGGTTCAGCGCCGCATCGGCGGTTCGTGGCCGTGCCCTGGAGGAGAGCGGGCTGCCGGAGTGCGCCTGGCTCGTCGACTTCTTCAAGTCGGATCTACCCACCGAGTCGGACGCGTTGCTCGCCGCCCTCACGTGTTCGGAGGAGCATCACACCACCTGCCCGGTCTGTCAGGCTCGTGAACGGTTCGTCACGGAGAAGTTCGGGCCGATGCCGCCCTATCCGACGAAAGGATTGATGACCGTGTTCGCGCTGTTCGATCGCCTACCTGCGTCGTTGCGTCCAGCGGCGTACGGCGCCAGTGCGCTCGCGGCCATCGTCTCACTGCGCGCCCTGTTCGCGATTCCCTCCGTCATCGACAAGCCGGCACTTGCCGTGCCGCTGTCACTCGCGATCCTCGCAGCAGCGGCGGCCGGCGCGAGCGGTGGGTTCGCGTTCACGTTCGTGCGCCCGACATTCAAGAAACTCGGACGACCCGGCGACTATCTCACGGGGATCGTGTGCGTCGGCTCGTATCTGACATCCCTCATGCTCGTCGCGCCGTTCGCGTTCGGAGAGCGTCTGATGGAGGGTCCGGACGGTTGGTATATCGTGGGCATCATGTCGCTCCTCTTCGGGTCGATCGTCGGGCACTCCTGGTTCGGACCTTCGGTCGGCTCCACGAGCTCACGGGTGCGAGCCACCTGAGGGAGAGGCGGCGCACTTCGCCACGACCTCCCGCACCGCCGCGATGACCACATCCGCCCGGTCGAACTGCATGTAGTGCGCCGCACGCGGCACCTCCTCATTGCGACCGCGCAGCGACCACGTCGCCTGATCCTCATGCAGCGCACGCGACGCCACTTGCAAGCGCGCGCCCTGTTCGGCGCTGAGCCCCATCGCAGCGAGATCGGCCGGCGCCTGTGGCGCAGTCGCCGTGAGCACGACCAACGGCCTCTCCCCGAACGACCGCGCCTCCCCCGCCCGCGCCAGCGTCGCCGGGACCGCACGAGCCTCCTCCGCGAGCGCACCGAGCGACGTCGGAAGGAACGCCGTCGATGCTTCTCCTAGCGATGCCGGCCACGTTGCCGGCGAAGGCACACTCGGCAGCGTGCGAAGAAGCCCCGTCCACGCGAGCGCCGCACCGACGCGCGCCTCTGTCGCGGACGGCTCGAGCGACTTGCCCGTCGCTTCACGGTATCGAGCGAACTGATCGGGATGCGACCCATCCACGAACACCACGCCACTCACCTCCGCCGCGAACAGCTGCGTGTACGTCATCACGTACGCAGCCCCGATCGAGTGGCCGACCATCACCCACGGCGCCGACTCTCCACTCGCGGCCAGCGCCGCATGGAGATCCCGCGCCGCGTTGCGGCTGTCGAAACTCCCAGTGGCGGCATCACTCCACATGATGCCGGCGCGACTGTACGCACAGGTGCGCGTCGTCCGTGCGATCGAGTCATGCACGGCGGCCCACGCGAGCGATCCATAGTTGTCGAGACCGGACTCGAGCACGACGGTCGGCGAGCCCGAGCCCCGACAGTCGATCTGTATGCGACGACCATCTCCCACGTCCACGAGCTTGCCGGGGACCTTCCACTCGCGCCGAGCGCGCGCACGCGCCACCTGCTCCGTCACCGCACCGGTCGCGACAGCGATCGCAACTGCGGCCAGCAGTGCGAGCGACATCATCTTGAACAGTCTCTTGAGCGTCATTGGGAACTCCGTTGTGGGGCGACCGTGGATGTCCATCACGAGCGATGCATGAACATCGTCGGGCTGCTGGCCCGTGACTTGAACGACGGGGCTGACTTGCGGCTCACGTTCAGTGAGAAGTCAGCCCGTGCATTCAAGCTTCGCCCGATCATGCACGGGCATACTTGCTCCATGAACACCATCACTGCGCGCCCCTCCGCTCGCATCGAGCGCTACGACACCATCGTGATCGGTGCGGGACAGGCCGGTCTCGCCGTCGGCCATCACCTCGCGAAGAGCGATGCCGACTTCCTCATCCTCGACGCCGCCACACGACTCGGCGAGAGCTGGCGACAGCGCTGGGATTCGCTGCGCGTCTTCACGTCGGCCGCATTCACCGGTCTGCCGGGCTTGCCGTTCCCTGCGGCCGGCTCGCACCTGCCCGACAAGGACGAGCTCGCCGACTACCTCGAGCGCTACGCGCAACGCTTCGACCTGCCCATCAGGATGAACACGCGCGTGGCATCGCTCACGCAGGACGGCGGCCGCTACATCATCGACACCGGTGCCATCCGCTACGAGGCCCGCAACGTCGTCGTCGCGACCGGACCGTTCCACACACCGCGCGTCCCGTCGCTCGCGAATGAAGTGTCGCCGGATATCCATCAGATGCACTCGAGCGACTATCGGAACCCGTTCTCGCTTCCGGCCGGACCCGTGCTCGTCGTCGGCGTCGGGAACGCCGGCGGGCGGATCGCACTCGAAGTGTCGCGCTTCCGCCAGGTCGCCCTCGCAGGCCCGAGGACCGGCCACGTGCGGCGCACGTTCCTGCGGCGCGACATCCACTGGTGGCTCTGGCCTGTGCTCACCCGACTTACGTCCGAGACGCGAGCCGGTCGCCTGCTGCGCGAACGCCTCGCGCACGATCCTCTCGTAGGGATCTCCGAAGCCGACTTCGAAAAGGCCGGAATAGAACGGCGCGGCCGCGTGACCGAAGTGCGCGAAGGATCACCCGCGACGGACGGAACTCCGATGGACGTGCGGACGATCATCTGGTGCACCGGCTTCGCGCCGGACTTCAACTGGATCCACCTGCCGCTCCCGCTCGACGGTGGCTCCCCTCGCACGCGCCGCGGTGTCGTCGAGGGCTCGCCGGGGCTCTACTTCGTCGGGCTCCGCTTCCTCCACACCATCGTCTCGGCGCTCATCGGCGGCGTGGGCGCGGATGCAGCGTACATCGCGCGGCGGATCATCGAGTCGGAGGGACAGTAGCGGCCTCCGCCTCTGTCCACGGAGCGCGTCCGGTCGTAGCTTCGCGGGACATGACCAAGCGAGTCGGCGTCGGCCAGTTCATGGCCTGGGACGGGGGATGCCTCTTCATCGGCCGTCACGACCGGCAGCTGCCGGTGCATGCGCACCAGGCGATCCAGCTCGTCGTCGCCTCCGACGGCGATCATCGCGTCCGCGCCAGCGAGGCGGATCCCTGGGCGATCTACTCCGTTGCGGCGATCCCGACGCGGCATCCGCACTCGCTCGACGTCACCGACGCCGACTACGGTGCGGTCATCTTCGTCGAGCCCGAGACGCGGGAAGGGCGCGCCATCGCGGAGCGTTTCCTGAGCGGCGGCATCGCCGAAGTGGGGGACACCGAGGCGCGCGGGATCACGCGCGCGATCTTCGAGCGCTGGCTCGATGGAGAGAAGGCCGAAGTGGTGCGGCTGGTGCGGCACCTGGTGAGCACCATCTCCGCCGGCGTGCGACCGGCCGTCGTCACCGATCCGCGCATCCTGAGCGCGATCGAGTACATCAACCGGCACGTCGACCGTCCGATCACGCTCGACGAGGTCGCCTCGCACGTCTGCCTCTCGCCGAGCCGGTTCCGTCATCTGTTCAGCGAGCAGACGAGCATGGGTCTGCGCCCCTACATCCTCTGGCGTCGCTTCCTGCTCTCGTGGGACCTCATCCAGAGTGGCGCGTCGCTTTCGGCGGCCGCGCACGCTGCGGGCTTCGCCGACGCGGCGCACCTGAGCCGGACCTCCACGCGCACGTTCGGCTTCGCGCCGTCGGCGATGCACCTCGCCATGACACTTCCGGAGCCGCAGGCACCAAGGGCCGGACGGTCAGTCGGTCACTGAGACGTACGCGCGCACGGGGAAGGTGCCGCAACCCTTGACCTTCACGGGCACGGCCGAGAAGCGGCTGCCGCGCTCGGGCGCGTTGCCGAGCCCGCAGAGATGTTCGGCGATCGGGATCTCGTCTCCGAGCAGGATCGTGTGCACCGGACGCGCCCCGGTGGCGATGCTGTCGATGTTCATCGAGTCGATCCCGACGAGCGCGGCCCCTGCTTTCCGCAGCCACTCGGCCGCGCGCTCGGTGAGATGCGGGTGCCCCTCGAAGTAGGCGTCGGTGCGCCAATGCCGGTCCCAGCCGGTGTGGAAGAGCACTGCCCGTCCTCCGACCTCCCGCGGTGTTAGCGGCACGGTGTCGATCGCGACGCCGGCCGAGATGTCGATGCGCACGACGAGGCACTCGAGATCGGCGACGGACTCGAGCGGGAGTTCGGAGAGGTCCTTGCCGTGCGCATACCGGTGGAACGGACTGTCCACGTACGTGCCGGTGTTGGCGACCATCTCGACCTTGCCGATCTGGAACTCGGCGCCGTCGTAGATCGAGCGCGACTCCTCGCGGCTGCGGAAATCACAGATGATCGGCGCGGGCAATCCCTTGTACGTCACCATCCCGTGCTCGACGGTGTGACTGACGTCGATCAGGCGGCGGGTCGGCATTGGCGGCTCCAGCTCGTGTGGGGGTGACGGCTCCTGCGAACGAACGATACAGGCGTCGAGAAGAACGCGACTTGAACGGAGGGGCTGACTTGTCGCCGTAGCCGCTCTGTTCAAGACTCTCCGCACGTCGAGCGGCATCGTCCGGTCACCACTCACCCTTGACCGGACATCGACATGCACAAGCTCCACTTCCTCGCATCGCTGGCTGCCCTCGGCGTCGCGCTCGCCGGCCCGACGCGCACGGCGATCGGCCAGGACCGACCCGACTCCATGATGGTCGCACGCGTGACGCCGCGCTGGACGACCGGCTCCATCAGCTTCCAGCTCGGC
>JAYTNC010000170.1:0-3455 GCA_043748515.1 Gemmatimonadota bacterium
GAGGACTATCTCCACCTGAAGATCCTGACGTGCACGCTGCCGCCGCTCCCACGGTCCTAAACTGCCCTCAATTCACCCACACGAAATCCCGAAGAGCCATACTTTCTATGTCGACGAGAATCGCTCCGTTCGGCCGCCTACTCACTCGATTCGGGAAAAGCAAATGCGCTCTAAGGTCAGTGTCGTCGCCGTTCTATTGTTCCTCGCGGCCTCCGGTTGCACTGACGCCTTGGCGCCGGACGTTGATGCGCCGTCTACGCTTCGGCACGTTGCCGTGGCCGAGGAGATGCGTCCAACTGTTTTCATGCAGACGGATTATCGATGCGAAGAATACTACGGATGGGGATGCAGCGACTGGGGTGGGTGGATGAACGCAGGACCATGGGACAACCCGATTCACGACTACTGCCTCGCGACGCCGGAGCGCTGCGCCTTCAGCGACTTCAACGGAGCACCCGTCGCGAACCCAACGGTTCCGACTCCGGAGGACTTCGTCGAAGACGACGCACCCTTCGTTGTGCCCGATTGCTCGGTACCACAAGTGGCTGGCTCGCGATCGGCTGCTTGGTGCTCAGGTGACGCACCGCGAGATGTACATCTCACCCGATACAAGAACGCGCTGAATCGCATGCGCGCCTTGGGCGGCGTATGCGCAGAGCTAGCCGCGATGGGTGACCTTCTGCTCGCGAACGGGCGCATTCGCATCTTCTCTCAGGAACAGTATCGCTACACCGGTGGGTTCGCGCCGCTTGGTGGAGGCGCCACCGGACCCAGTGCGTACATCGGAAGCTCAGACTATTGGGTCCGCTTCGCCTGGGACAATCTGCACAGATCGAGCGACGGCCGTACGCTACAGTCTCATCTGGCCCACGAGATCGATCATCTTGCTGGGCGCGATCACCTTGCGAACACGAACGACATGTTCACGCCGAACACGATTCATTGTGGCGGCATGTCGTAATGGTCCTTCCGGTCACTGCACGAAGTCGCCGTCGAGGTTGGAGCCGAATAGTCATTGCCCTGCTGCTCATGGGATGCTCCGCAACTCTGCCTCGGTCCTCCCGTCAGGATGACGAGTCAACACTGTTCCGACTCGTCGTAGGAGCCGTGCGTGACTCGTCGCGGCTCGCGCTGCGGGTCGATCCTGCCCCAGTAAGACCGGACCCGTCCGTGCTGATGCCAGAGGATCTCGAACGGGTACCGCTTCCTCCGGCTACCGCGGAGGTTCGCAAGCGGTTGCTCGCGGTGGCCGGAGTGCCCGGGGTGGACGCGCTCGCGCTTCCACCATGCGCCGGAGTACAACTCCCGCTCGATACAGTGAACGTCCACCGAGGTTGTCCGAGGCAAAGGGAGTCGATTGCAGTTGTCTCCCTCTCGCGTTCAGGAGGAGCAACGTTTCCGCTGAATGGCAGAAACGACAGTGCGGACTCCGGCAGCGCGGCCGCATTGCGGACGGTGCGCGTGTTCTTGCAGGAGCGAGGGCCGGCAGGTTCTGTGACCAGGATCTATGACTATGAATGCGAACGGCGGCAACAGCGGTGGGCTCTGAAGCGCAGGGTCCTGCTGCTAATCGTTGAATGAGTGGCGTTCTGGAATCACGTACATCCCCTTCGTGGCCCTAGCGGCAAGGCCATCCAGGTGAGCCGCGACCTAACGGAGGTTGGTGCAGACGGCCGGTCTAGTGAAGCAGGTGGGCGGGCGCAGCACAACCAAAGCAGGCCCGGCGGAGGAGCCGCCTAGAACGCCTTGAACTCGTCGAACGGCTGCTTGCAGCTCCGGCAGACATGGATCGCCTTGCAGGCGGTCGAGCCGAACTCAGAACGAAGCTCGGTGTCCTTCGACCCGCACCAAGGACAGGCCACCGGCTGCCGCGCTCTCGTGAGCGTGATCAACCCGCCCTGCTCCGCCCGCCCCGGCGGAGCGATGCCGTACGCGCGCAACTTCTCGCGCGCCTCGGGCCCGATCCAATCCGTGGTCCAAGCGGGAGAGAGCACCTTCCGTACTTCGACACCGGTTGCTCCGGCCGCCATCAGCGCAGTGCGGATATCGCTCTCGATCTCGAACATCGCCGGGCAGCCCGAGTACGTCGGCGTGATCGTCACCGTCACCACACCTGAATCGGAGACGTCCACCTGCCGCACGATCCCGAGCTCGACCACGCTGATCACCGGCACCTCGGGATCAGGCACCGTGGCGATCGCTTCGAGGGCGCGCGAGTGGGTAATCGTCGTCATGCGTGTGGCGCGGCGCACGGGCACGAGCCCGTGCTACCAGCGCGCTCCCGGGTGCGACCGCGCGACGATCTGCATGGTCGCGAGGAGGTGGCCGAGGTGCTCGGTGTGCCGGCCGGTGCGGCCGCCGCGCTGCATCGGCCCGTCGGCGGGGCGCACGAGCGTCGCGCGCGCGAGCACGTCGTCGACGATCGCGTCCCAGCGCGACTTGATCGCGGCCTGGTCGAGCTCGACGCCCATGGCGACCACGGCGTCGTCGATCAGGTCGCGCGCGAAGAGTTCACCCGTGAAGCGCCACAGGGCGTCGAGCGCGCGCTGCGCGCGCCCATGGCTCTCCGCGGTGCCATCGCCGAGTCGCACGATCCACTCGCTCGAGTGGCGCAGATGGTACTTGGCTTCCTTGAGCGACTTCGCTGCCACGGCCGCGACGCCCTCATGCGACGAACGCGAGAGCGCCTCCCACTGCAACACACTGAACGCGTCGAACAGGAACTGCCGCACCATCGTCTCGCCGAAGTCACCGTTGGGCTGCTCGACCATGAGGCAGTTGCGGAACTTCACGCCCTCACGGAAATAGGCGAGCGCGTCCTCGTCTCGGCCGGCGCCTTCGGCCTCGCCGGCGAGACGCAGGATGCTCGCGGACTGCCCGATGAGGTCGAGCGCCATGTTCGAGAGCGCGATGTCCTCCTCGAGGATCGGCCCGTGGCCGCACCACTCGGAGAGACGGTGGCCGAGGATCAGCCGGTCGTCGCCGAGGCGCAGGAGGTACTCGAACAGCGGTGCACCGAGCACGGGGCCGCGCGTCCCGGACACCGAGCGCGTGCCTGCCACGGCCTCGCCCGTCGCGACGCCGACGTCGTCGCCCTCGTCATGTCCGCCCTTGGCCGCGCTCAAAATACCTTCACGCCGCGCGGGACCTTGTAGAACTGCGGATGACGATACGCCTTGTCGTTGCCGGGATCGAAGAACGGCCCGGCATCACTCGGCGCGGAGGCGGTGATCGCCGTGCTCGGCACGACCCAGAGATTCACCGCTTCGCCGCGGCGCGCGTAGACGTCGCGCGCGTTCTGCATCGCATGCTCGGCGTCGGTCGCGTGTACGCTGCCGGCGTGCTGGAAGGGCTGACCCTGCCCGCCCTGCGTGAAGACCTCCCACAGGTCCCAGTGGCTGTCGCCCGGCGCGGGCGCACCGTTGACCGTCATGCGGCCTCCGTGGCCTTCTTCG
>JAYTNC010000171.1:0-8872 GCA_043748515.1 Gemmatimonadota bacterium
TTCGACGCGCCGCCCGAACCTCTTCCCACGGTGAACGCGATGCCGCGTCGCGCGGCTGGAGCGCCCTCGTGCAGCGGCGTGGCGCCGGTGGCTGGCAACTCCGGCGCCCTCGTCGGCGATGTGCATGACGGCCGCGACCGCGGGCAGTCCGGCGCACGCGTGCGCGCGAGCTGGCACCAGCCGGTGATGAGCGGGGGCCGCATGGTCTTCCGCGAGCAGTGGGTGGAGAGCGGCGCGGACGCGGCCGGCCGATACGCGCTCTGCGCGCTGCCGCGCGCGGTCACGCTCAGTGTCTCCGCGCGGACAGCCTCGGCGGGGTCGGTGCGCACGCGCGTCGTGCTCGAGTCCTCGGGCGCGCTGCCATCGCTCGAGATCACGGTGGCCGCCGCCCGTCGCGATGCGCCCGCACCGAGGAGCGGCGTGGTCGCGGGTCGCGTGCTCGGTGCGCAGGGCGGTGCGATCGTCGGCGCGGAGATCCGTGTCTTTCCGGGGAGCATGCGCCTCGCCACCGATTCGGCCGGCAGCTTCCTGATCCCCGATGCCGCACCGGGGTCTCGCGAGTTCTTCGTGCGCCGGCTCGGCTTCGCGCCGCTCATGGTCGCCGTCGACGTGAGCGCTGGCGACACGGCGAGCGTCGTCGTGCAGATGTCGGCGGCGGCGCAGGTGATGACGCCCGTCACGATCGAAGCGCGCGCGACCTCGCTCAGTCTCGCGGGCTTCGAGCTGCGCCGCGAGCAGCGGATCGGCAGCGGCACCTTCATCACACCCGACGAGATCCGGGCGCGCGAGAACGGATCGCTCCAGACGCTGCTGCGCACCTTCGCGCGCGTACGCGTGGAGGAAAGCGCGGCCACCGGCGACATCCGCGTCTACGGCCGCGGAGGCGACAATCCGTCCGAGTTCGTGGCCGACCGTTGCTCGATGCGGATCGTCGTGGATGGCGCCGTCATGCCGGACGGAATGTCGCTCACGGGGCTCCCACCGCTGCGGGAGATCGCGGCGATCGAGATCTACCAGTCGATCGGCGCGGCGCCGGCGATGTACAGCTTCTCGACGCCGGAGTGCGGACTGATCGTGATCTGGACACGCGACGGCGTTTCGCCCTGAACGGCGGACGTCGCGGCGGACGTCGCGGCGCACGAACGGCCGCGCCTCGGCGCGTCATCCCGTGCACGAGATGGTTCGTCTCGAACTTGTAGGCGTCGTTCGTGAAGTTCACCGGGTACCAGCCCTGGCCCGACCACTCCATGTAGTCGCCGATGTCGTTGTTGTAGTTCACGACGACCATCAGCCGCTTCGACGGATCGTTCCCCTCGAAGATCCCCAGGTACTCGGCCGGACCGGTGCGGCCCTACGGATGCCGCAGTCCCTTGAGCGAGCGGATGTCGAAGAACGCGTGGAACACCGGATGCGAGACGTCGAGCCGCACGATGCGCGCGTCGGGCACTCAGTAACCGGGCTCGGAGAGGTAGGCGACGGCGTACTTGGAGAGCGCGGGGTCGTTCAATACCCTCATGAAGTTGCGCTCCATGGCGGGATCGTCGAACGCCCAGCCACCGCGGCCAACGCCACCGTGACCAACACGGCGAGGAGCCGTCGCCTCACGGGCGGTGCATCAACCAGTTGCGCGGCACCTCGCGCCACGCGCCGTTGCCGACCCGAACGCGCAACTGCAGTTGCGCACCGCCGCCCGCCTGGAAGTAGCGGATGGTGAGCGCGTGCGGTCCCGCGCGCAGCGCCGCCATCCCGGCGCGCTCCTCCGCACCGTGCAGTCCGTCGTTGTCCACGATCACGTCGCTGCCGATCGAGAGCGTGCTGCCGTCGTCGGAGGTGAGCGAGAACTCGTACATGCCGTCCTCGGGCACTTCGATGTAGCCGCGGAAGATGAATGCGAAGCGCTCCGCGACCTCGTCGCCGCGCGAGACGATCTGCACGACCTCGGTCCGCTTCGGCGTGAGCGTGTCGAGGCCGGCCGTCCGGCGCGCCGACACCTCGAGGTAGGCGCGCTGCAGCCCGAGCGTGAGCGTCGCCGGTTCGACGGCTTCGGGTTCACGATAGTTCGTGCGGCGGAACGTCGCCGTGCGCGGCGGCGTCGCGCGGCCGTCGGGCGTGAAGGCGCGCGCGGTCACACGCACGCCGTCGAAGGTCGTCGTCACGTCGATCGGCCCCGAGTAGCGCGCGCTGCGCGCGGTCGGGTCGGTGCCGTCGAGCGTGTACCGGATCTCCGCGCCCGCGATCGCCGTGGCGAGAGGGACGCGCACACGTGGTTCGAGCGTGAGCACGTCGCGGTCGAGGCCGGCGACGTGCGGCAACCGGTAGTTCACGCGCAGGCGGTCGAGCGCGCGCAGCGCGTTCGGGAGCCGGCGTTCGAAGCTCGCCCAGTCGCGCGCCGTCTTCGGCGACCACGTCACCTCGGCGAGCGCGAGGGCGCGCGGGTACGCCATGTATTCCAGCGCCGCCGGTGTCTTGAGGTACTCCGACCAGAGATTTCCCTGCGCGCCAAGGATGCGCCGTGCTTCCACGGGCGAGAGCGAGTCGGGGACGGGCTCGAAGGAATAGACGCGCTCGAGCGTGGTCAGTCCGCCGATCGCGAGCGGTTCGAAGCGCGCGTCGGCCTGGTAGTGATCGAAGTACAGGTGCGACGACGGCGTCATGATCACGTCGCGTCCCTGCTTCGCGGCCTCGATGCCGCCGCTGATCCCGCGCCAGCTCATCACCGTCGCGCCGGGCGCGAGCCCCCCCTCGAGGATCTCGTCCCAGCCGACGAGCCGCCGGCCGCGCGCGGAGAGCCAGATGTCGATCCGACGGATGAACCAGCTCTGCAGCTCATGCTCGTCCTTGAGGCGCTCGCGCCGGATGATCTCCTGCGCGACTGGACTCGCCTTCCACCGCACCTTCGGTGCCTCGTCCCCGCCGATGTGGATCATCGTGGACGGGAAGAGCGCGAGCACTTCGGTGAGCACGTCCTGCAGGAACTCGAAGGTCCGCTCGCTCGGGCAGAGGATGTCGTCCGAGACGCCCCAGATCGTGAGCACCTCGAAAGGGCCGGGCGTGCACGCGAGCTCGGGATACGCCGTGATCGCCGCGAGCGAGTGGCCCGGCATCTCGATCTCGGGGATCACCGTCACGTGGCGCTCGGCGGCATAGGCGACGACCTCGCGGATCTCGTCCTGCGTGTAGAAGCCGCAGTGCGGCACGCCGTCGCCGCGGTAGGGCGAGAAGTTCTTCTCGACCATCGTCTCCTTGCGGCAGCCGCCGATCTCGGTGAGCCGCGGGTACTTCTTGATCTCGACGCGCCAGCCCTGGTCCTCGGTGAGGTGCCAGTGGAAGGTGTTGAGCTTGTAGAGCGCCATCAGGTCGATGTAGCGCTTCACGAACGCGACCGGCTGGAAGTGCCGCCCGACGTCGAGATGCAGACCGCGGTACGGGAAGCGCGGCGCGTCGGTGATGGTCACCGAGCCGATGCTCGGCGCGGCCGCCCCGTCGGCACGTGCAGCGTCCACGAGCTGCTGCAGCGTGAGCAGCGCGTAGAACCGGCCCGCGGCCCGGGGCGCGGTGATCGTCACCGCCGCGGGCGCGATGGTGAGCGTGTAGCTCTCGAGACCGCGCGCCGAATCGGTAGGGATGATCCGGATGCGGATGTCGGCGGCGCCGAGCTGCGCGTCGCTCGCGTACGCGAGATCGGTCGGCAGCGCGGCGGGGATCGTCCACGCGCCCTCGAACGGCACGGCGCTGAGTGGGGCCGGGATCAACGGCAGTTCACCGCGGCGGCCCGCGCCCTGCGCGTGCAAGGTCGCGGGTGCGAGCGCCGGCGCGAGCGTCGACGCGAGCAGCGAAACGAGCAGGGAAACGAGCGGGCACGTGATGAAGGACGCGACACCGAGCGCGCCGGTCAGCATCGCACGGCGCTGGCTGCGGTCGGGAGGAAACACGTTCATCGGGGCTCCACGGCGTAGCGCGCATTGTGCTGCCAGACGGCGCGCGCGAGGTGTCTGTCTGCGAGGAACTGGATCGGGACGCTCACGCCCACGCTCGCGGCGCCGGCGAGCATGAGCGTGGCGGAGGTCTCGTCGAGGTCCTGGGTCGCGGCACTCACGGCGCCGGTCAGGAGGAGCGCGAGTCCGACGTCGGTGAAGAGCGCGCCCCAGCGGCGCGTGCGCACCGCAGCCTGCGCCGCCGAACGGCCTTCGCCATCGACGCAGCTGCGGTAGTCACGGGCGTCGCCGCCGGCGCTGGCGATCCGCGGCGCGATGCGCCGGACGATGGGCGAAGGGGCGGGAAGTCGCATCGTCGGAAGTTAAGCGCTGCCCAACGCCGCGCCCTCCACCGAGTAAGTGAAGAGCATCGTCCCGGTGGTCCGGTAGAGTCGATGCGACACCAGCGTGAGCCGGCTGCGCAGCGCGCCACCCGGCAGGAGCGGCAGGCCGGCGCCGAGCAACACCGGCACCACCGCGACCTCGATCTGGTCGACAAGATGCGCCTCGAGGAAACTCCGGAAGAGCGCTCCGCCGCCGAAGAGCCAGAGGTCCTTCCCCGGCTGTGCGCGCAGCAGTCGCACCGTCTCGGCCGGTGACTTCGACACCGTCACGTCCGGGTGGTCCACCGCGCGGAGGGACCGCGAGAAGACGATCGCCTTCATGCCCGGCATCCCCACCTGTCCCTGCGCCCGCGCCGCCTCGTAGCTCTTCCGCCCCATGAGCACCGTGTCGAACTCGCTGAACAGCTCCGCGAAGTCGATCTCCGGATCCATCGGGATCCAGTCGTAGCCCCCATCGGGCGTCGCGATGAACCCATCGAGGCTCATCGCGACGGAGAGACGCACGCGCCGGGTGGTCATGCCTCCATGCTACCGCGCTTCCGTCCGCGCCACCAGCGCACCGCCAGCCAGAGCGCCGCCGCGGCCGGGATCAGCAGGCCGAGCGACGAGATGAACCAGGCCACGAGTCCGACGAAGTTGCGCCACGCCTGCACGAAGGCCTCGCCGATCACGCTGCGCCCCGGCGTTTCGCCGACGATCGGCGCCTTCTCGGTCACCGTCACCGAGATCGTGCTCGTCTCCACGCGGGCGCCGAGGAAGCGCAGGCGTCCTTCGTAGCGCTCGATCTCCTCGCGCACGCGCGCCAGTTCGCGCTCCACCGCGAGCACGTCCTCGAGCTTGCCGGTGCGCGTCGCGAGCAGGTCCACGAGCCGCGTCTCGAGCCGCTGCGCGTTCTTCACGCGGGCGCTGATGTCGGTGTACTCCTCGCCGACATCCTCCGCGGTCACCGAGCTCTGCTGCACCTGGCCCACCGGCGTGAGGCCGCTCATCGCGTCGTCGAAGCGCGCCGACGGGATGCGCAGCTCGAGCGTCGCGCGGCGCACCTCGTACTCGCCTGCGGTGATGTAGACGTTCCCGACGGTGCCACCGAGCCGCGCGGCGAGTGCACGGAGCGCACCCATCGCCGGTTCGATCGAATCGACGAGGATCGTCACGTCACCGCGGCGGATCAGCATGGAGATCGCGGGAGCGCCGCTCTGCATCTTGGGCGGGGCCGGCATCGCCGCAGGTGCTTCCACGTTGGCGATGCCGCGCGACGCCATCGCCTCGGGGGCCGCGACCATGTCGGCCGGAGCGCCGCCCATCACAGCGGTATCGGTCTCCGAGGCGACCTTATTCTCCGCGTCGGCGCAAGCTACCGCCACGGCCAGGAGCAACGCGGCCAGCGGGACGAAGCGGTGGCGCGTGGACGCGCGGGGCAGGGCAGGCATCTCGGTCTCCGGTCAGGGGCCCCGGACGCGGCCAGTCGGCGCGCGGCAGGGGACCGTCTCTAATAGACGTCAGCCGCACACGAACTTGCACAGCCCCTAGGGGGCGACCGTAGGGGAATCACGTACACCATATGAGCACATACGCTTATAGCAGTTCATTGAGTGGGGCGTCAACTTCGAGTCGAGCCACAACCCGTACGCCTCGACCCGGAGTTCTCCATGCGTCACCTCGTCATTCTCGGCGCCGGCACCGCCGGGACCGTGATGGCCAATCGTCTGGCCCGGTCACTCCGTCGTGACATCGCTGCAGGGACCACGCGCATCACGATCGTCGACCAGGACCCCGTGCACATCTACCAGCCCGGGCTGCTCTTCATCCCGTTCGGCGTCTACACGCGCGACCAGGCTGTGCGCGATCGCGCGGCGCAGCTCCCCAAGACCGTGCACTACGTGCAGTCGGCGATCGAACGACTCGACCCCGCGACCGACACCGTCACGCTCGCCAATGGAGCGGTGCTCTCGTACGACGTCTGCATCATCGCCACCGGCACGCGCATCGTGCCCGAGGACCTCGAGGGGCTCACCGGCCCGGGCTGGGGCGAGAAGACGCACGAGTTCTACACGCTCGAGGGCGCGCTCAAGCTCGAGAAGGCGTTGCGCGAGTTCAAGGGTGGGCGCGTCGTGCTCAACGTCGTCGAGATGCCGATCAAGTGCCCGGTCGCACCGCTCGAGTTCTCCTTCCTCGCCGACTGGTTCTTCACTCAGCGCGGCCTGCGCGACAAGGTGACGCTCACCTATGCGACGCCGCTCGACGGCGCCTTCACCAAGCCCGCCGCCTCGAAGGCGCTCTCGTATCTGCTCGAGGGGAAGCAGGTCCACCTCGAGACCGAGTTCAACGCGGGGCGCGTCGACGGCGAGGCCGGCGAGCTCGTCTCGTGGGACGAGCGCACGATCCCCTTCGACCTCCTCGTGAGCATCCCGTCGCACAAGGGCGCCGAGTTCGTCGGCCGCACGCCGGGCCTCGGCAACGAGATGGACTTCGTGCTCACCGACCCGCGCACGCTGCAGGCGCAGGTCAAGCCGAACGTCTTCGCGATCGGCGACGCGACCAACGTCCCCGCGTCGAAGGCCGGCTCGGTCGCGCACTTCGAGGCCGAGGTGCTGAGCGAGAACATCCTGCTCTTCCTCGCGGGCAAGCCGTTGCTGCCCGGCTTTGACGGTCACGCCAACTGCTTCATCGAGACCGGGCACGGCAAGGCCCTCCTGATCGACTTCAACTACGAGGTCGAGCCGCTGCACGGGAACTTCCCCTTCGCCTGGGGCCCCATGCCGTTGCTCAAGGAGAGCCGTCTCAATCACCTCGGCAAGCTCGCGTTCCGTCACGTCTATTGGAACGCGCTGCTGCCGGGCTACGACTTCCCCGGCATCCCTGCGCAGATGAAGCGCGCCGGCAAGCGGTTCCCCGTCACCACCACCGTTCCCTGACCTCACACCGCACTTGCGGAGGAGCATACGATGCCTGCCCTCACGACCGTCGCCCGCACCGCCGAAGGATTCCTCGAGCGCGTCGGGGATTGGGACCGCGACCTCGCCGCCGAACTCGCCGCCGAGTCGGGGATCCCGCAACTCACCGACCGTCACTGGATGGTGATCGACTACATGCGCGACACCTTCATGAAGCTCGGCGACGGCCCGACCATCCGCACGCTCGGCAAGGAGTCGGGCGTGAACATCAAGGAGCTGTACCTGCTCTTCCCGAAGGGCCCCGCCAAGCTCGCCGCGAAGATCGCCGGCATCCCGAAGCCGCACGGCTGCATCTGACCCGCGCCTGACCCCCGACCACACTGAGGACCACATGACCACGTTCACGCAGGACGCCAGCGCGCCGGCGACGGCCGGCGCCGATCAGGCGATCACCAAGGTCTCGATCATCGTCTCGAAGGGTTCGCTCGAGGGGATCTACCCCGCGCTCATCCTCGCGAACGGCGCGCGCATGGAAGGGATCGAGGCGAACGTCTTCTTCACCTTCTTCGGCATGGACGCGATCAACAAGGCGCGTCACGAGCACATCAAGGTCGCGACGGTCGGCAATCCCGGCCTGCATCTCGCCACCTGGCTCGGCGGCTTCCCCGGCATGTCGTCGATCGTCACCGCGCAGATGTCCAAGGCGATGGAGAAGCTCGACATCCCGCCCATCCCCGAGTTCATCGAGATGCTCGCCGACTCGGGTGCCAAGCTCTACGCCTGCAAGGCGACCGTCGAGATGTTCGACCTCAAGCGCTCGGACTTCATCGACCAGCTCGAGGGGATCATCACGGTCGGCGACTTCTACCAGATGGCGGGGGGCGGGCAGATCATCTTCACCTGACGGCAGGCAGTTCGTTCGGTGCCCGTTGCGCGCGCCGGTGGCTCCTTGGGAGGGCCGCCGGCGCATCAGCGTCTCCCCGAGTGGCACGTTCGCTGGCGCTCTCCCGTAGGAACGGTCTATTGTAGAAGTGCTGTAGTCGTGCTGTAGTAGTGCACCGACGATCCCCGCCCGACACCACTTCGGAGGCCGCATGCGTTCCACCCGTCGTCTCGCCGCCGCGCTCGTGAGCGCGATCCTGTTGCTCCCCGCCTCGGCGCAGGCGCAGTCCGACCGCGCGCTCGATATCACCGAGGCCATCCTCGACCGCTTCTTCACGGCGCACGCCAAGGAGAAGTCCGAGACGCAGGGCATGACGACGCAGATCACCGACTCCGAAGCGAAGATCGCCAAGTTCGAGCAGTGCAAGCGTGACTTCGAGGCCGCGGGTTCTGCCACCGGCAGCCGGCTCGGCGGGATCGCCGCGCGCATCGCGATCAAGGCCAAGTGCGGTGCTTCGGACTCCGAGCAGATGCGCAAGGACCGTCAGCGCCTCATGAGCGGTCCCGAGACCGCTGCGGCCGCGGCCGGAGGGTTCGCGCTGCCCGAGTATCGCACGCTGCGCGATCGCATCCGCGGCTGGCTCGACGGCGATGCATCGGGCTTCACCACCGCGGGCCTCGGCTTCTTGCGTGCACGCGAGTCGCAGCTGCGCGGATCGTTCGGCGTGCCCGCGGCGGTCGCCGGCGGCGGCGGTGGCGGCGGTCGTGGGATGCGCGG
>JAYTNC010000172.1:0-2973 GCA_043748515.1 Gemmatimonadota bacterium
GCCGGCACGGCCGCGGCGCCTGCGCATGGGCTCGGCATGGCCGCGTCACGCCGTGCACTCTACGCCGGCTCCGCACTCGCGGTACTCGGCATCGCCGTGGGCGCCTGGGGATGGCAGCGCGCGCCGGTCGCGGCGTCCGGCGAACCGGTGCAGCTCGCCCTCGACGTCGACGGCAGCGATCCCGACCTGATGCGCTTCGGCGTCTCGCACGACGGGGCCACGTTCGTGTTCACGTCGGATGAAGGTCTCAGGATCCGTCCCGCCGGCGAGCGCGAGTTCCGTCTGCTGGCCGGCACCGAGAATGCGGAGACGCCGAACTTCTCCCCCGAGGGCGACTGGATCCTGTTCACGCGCTCCGGCCAACTGCGGAAGATCGCGCTGCGCGGAGGCTCTGCACTCGCGCTGATACCGGGCGACACGATCCTCGGCAGCGCGCCGCACTGGGGCGAGGACGGCAGCATCGTCTTCGAGACCGCGGACGGGCTGGCATTGCTCCCTGCGGGCGGCGGTGCGCTGCGCATCCTCTCGGGCGCCCAGCCGGCCGCATCGCCGCGCATGCTGCCAGACGGGTCGGGCGTCCTGTATGTGGACAACAGCACCGGCTCGCGGCTGATGCTGTTCGATCTCGCCTCGGGCACGACCACGATGCTCGTCGAGGAGGCGGCGGCCGGCCAATACGTGGAGGGTGGGCAAATCGTCTACGGTCACCCGGCCGGTGGACTCTTCGCGGTGGCGTTCGACCTCGCACGACACCGGCTCACCGGCTCGCCGATCCCCGTGGTCGACGACGTCGAGATCAACGGCGCGGTCTCGCCCTTCGTCGTCTCGCGCAACGGGACGCTCGTGTTCCGCGCCGGCGTGCGCGCAGAGGATCGGCTGATCACGCTCGGCCCCGGCCGCCGGATCGACACGCTCCCGATCACGCCGCAGACCTTCAGCTATGCTCGCTTCTCACCCGACGGCCGCCTGCTCGCGGTGACCGTGGGCAGCGCGCGCGGCATGAACCGGCACACGGCGATCCACGACCTCGAGTTCGGATCGATGCGCCAGCTGACGTTCGAGGGCGGTGGTCACGGCCCCGTGTGGTCGCCGGACGGCCGGAAGATCGCCTACACGGCGGAGAGCGCGGAGAGTGACGCCGAGGATCTCTTCGTGCGCGAGGCTGACGGCACCGGCAAACCGCGGCAACTCCTGCGGATCCCGCAGGACCAGCACGCGAACGCGTGGCCGACCGACGACGCGCTGCTCTTCAGCGACGGCGGCACGGTCGCCGTGCGGATCGCCGGTGGCGACCTGCGGGTGATCGATCCCACGGCGGCCGCACCGGTCGCGCGCGCCTATCTCGACGCGCAGTGGCCGGAGTTCGACGTCTCGGTCTCGCCCGACGGACGCTTCGCGGCGTACACCTCGAACGAAGCGGGCTCGCAGCAGGTGTACGTGCGGACCTATCCCGTCCCCGGTGCGCCGTGGAAGATCTCGGAGAGTGGCGGCCGATCGCCACGCTGGTCCCCGGACGGGCGGACGATCTTCTACCGCAGTTCGGACTACGCGGCGATCGAGGCGGCGCGCGTGAGCACCGCCTCCGGCGTCGCGGTCGTGGGACGCGAGCGAGTGTCCTCGCTCCCGGGTCTCGGGGCAGCGTGGGACGTGAACCCGCGCACCGGGCTGATCGTGGTCAGCCAGTCGGTCGGTACAGTGAACCGCCGCATGATCGTCGTCGTGAATTGGCTCGAGGCCTTGCGCCGCGCGACTCGCGCCGCGCCACCGACGCAGTGAGATTACCGGACCTTCACCTCAGCACCAGACCATGACGATTCGCCGATCCTTCTCCGCGCTCGCCTCGATGCTCGCGCCGCTCGCCCTCGTCGCCGGCACGTTCGCCGGCACGTTCGCCGTCGTGTACGCCGGCCCGCTCGGCGCACAGGGCGCGCCCGCTGCCGCCGCCGCGAACACGCTGTCGCTCAAGACCGCGCGCACGCACACCTTCACCGCGACCGAGGGCACCTGGCTCTCGCTCGACGTCTCGCCCGACGGCCGCACGATCGTCCTCGATCTGCTCGGTGATCTCTACAGCATGCCGATCGGGGGCGGCCAGGCGACGCGCATCACGAGCGGCATGGCGTACGATGTGCAGCCGCGCTTCTCTCCCGACGGCAAGAAGATCGTGTTCGTCTCCGACCGCAGCGGCGGCGACAACGTCTGGATCCTCTCGCTCGACATGAAGGACACCACGCAGCTGACCAAGGGCAACAACAATCTCTACGTCTCGCCCGAGTGGACGCCCGACGGCCAGTACGTGATCGCGTCGAAGTCCGGCGGACTCGGCGGCACCGGCAAGCTCTGGCAGTATCACGTGGACGGCGGCAACGGCTTCGCGCTCACCGCGACGCCCACGCCGCCGCCGCAGCTCAAGATGATGGGCGCGGCCTACGGCAACGATCCGCGCTACATGTGGTTCGCGGCGCGCACCGGTGACTGGCAGTACAACGCGCTCGGACCGCAGTACCAGATCTACACCTGGGATCGCGAGAACGGCCGCACTGCGCAGATGACCACGCGCTTTGGCTCGGCGTTCCGCCCCGCGCTCTCGCCGGACGGCCGCTGGCTGGTGTATGCCACGCGCTTCGAGACCAAGACGGGCCTCCGCCTGCGCGACCTGCGGACTGAGGAGGAGAAGTGGCTCGCGTACCCGGTGCAGCGCGACGAGACCGAGTCGCGCGCGCCGCTGGACGCGTACCCTGGCTTCTCGTTCACGCCCGACTCGCGCAACGTCGTCGTGTCGTACGGCGGCGGCATCTGGAACGTGCCGGTCGACGGCAGCGCGCCGGCGAAGATCCCGTTCACGGCCGAAGTCGCGCTCGAGATGGGCCCCGAAGTGAAGTTCGACTACCGTGTGGACACCGCGGCGACCTTCACCGCGCGTCAGGTGCGCGACCTCGCGCCCTCGCCCGACGGCACCAAGCTCGCCTTCTC
>JAYTNC010000173.1:0-7911 GCA_043748515.1 Gemmatimonadota bacterium
GACGATCGCCTTGAGCGGGCCGCCCGCCGCGCCGAAGACGCGAATGGAGAGCGGCGTGCGGAGACGACGCTCCTCGCGACCGACGTTGGCGAAACTCGCCCGCGCCCGTTCGAGCAGCGCCGCCTGCGCGCTGCGCACCACGCGCCAACCGATCGGCACGCGGTGACGCGCCCTGATCGCCTGCCGCCACACCCCATTCTGTTCGGAGAGCGTGCGCACGGCGCCTGCGGTGAAGCCCGTGCTCTCGAGATGCCCGCCAGCCGGCGGCTCGAACCCGAGTCCGTCCCGCTCGGCGATCGGTGCGCGCACCTCGACAGTGACCTCGCCGTCGGCGAATCCCGTGACCACGCCGAGCTCGACGCCGCGATTGTCGGGCTGCGTGCGCGTGATGTACTCGCGCCCCTCGCGGCCGCCGTACATGCCGCCGGTGAATCCGCGCGAGAAGATCTGCACGAGCGGCTGCACCTCCTCGAAGGTCGGTGGCGTGAACTCGCCCTTCGCGACCTGCGTGAGGAACTCGCGATAGCCGCGCGTGACGGTGGCCACGAACTCGGGCTTCTTCTTGCGCCCTTCGATCTTCAGGCAGCCGATCCCCGCCTCGGCGATCTCGGCGAGATGATCCCACGCGCCGAGGTCCTTCGCCGAGATGAGATAGCCGCGGTCGAGCTCGGCGCCGGTCACCGCGTCGTTGAGCGTGTAGTCCTTGCGACACGACTGCGCGCACGATCCGCGATTGGCCGAACGCTCGGAGATCATGCCCGACATGTAGCACTGGCCGGAATACGAGATGCAGAGCGCGCCGTGCACGAAGGACTCGAGCCCGAGCGCGGGCGCGGCGGCGCGGATCGCGCGGATGTCGTCGAGCGTGTTCTCGCGCGCGAGCACCACGCGGTCGATCCCGAGGCGCTCCATCACCTTCGCGCCGGAGGCGTCGTGCACCGTCATCTGCGTGGAGCCGTGGATCTCGAACCCGGGATAGGCGCGCTGGATCAGCCGCACGAGGCCGATGTCCTGAACGATCGCGGCGTCGACGCCGCGGTCGATGCAGTCGCCGAGGTAGACCAGCGCCTCCTGCAACTCGCGCGGCTTCACGAGGATGTTGAACGTCAGGTAGATCCGCGCCCCGCGCTCGTGCGCGATCAGGCAGGCCTGCTCGAGTTCGTCGAGCGTGAGCTGCGCGCCGTCGTCGCGCGCATTGAACTTCGACGCACCGAGATAGACCGCATCGGCGCCGTTGGCCACGGCGGCCCGCACGGCGTCGAGCGAGCCGGCGGGCGAGAGGAGTTCGGGGATCGGGTGCGTCGTGGCCATCCCGCAATCTAAGCGGTCGAGGCCACGACCTCATGCAGTTGCAGCAGGTGACGTTCCTCGTGCCGACCGATCATCAGCGCCCACTGCCACCCGTCATAGGGGCCGAAGATCGGATGCTCGTGCCGCATGAGCGAGAGCCTCGGGCCGGCGTTGCGCATCGCCTCGAACAGTTGGACGCGGCCGTCGGCCCAGCGCGCCCGTTCCGCCGCGAGGTCGATCGCATCGGGCGCCGGCGGACGGATCGCCTCGGGCGCGACGATCTTCCGGCTGCGGTCGCGGTAGTCGAACTTGTCGAGGAGTGTGAGAACCGTCTCGGTGCGGGGGCCCGGCGGCACGGTCGAGTTGGCGGGGATCGACGCGTCGAGCCGTTCGAAGAGCCGCGCGACGCCGCGCTCGACCTTGGCGACGTGCCAGACGATCTGCGCCGGCGTCCAATGGTCCGGCGGGGCCTTGTGCAGGCGGTCGGGCGGGACGGCGTCGAGGGCCGTCTCGAACTCCCGACGGACACGCGCGAGCTCGGTCTCGAGCACGGCGATGCGACGGTCGATGCCAAGAAGCATGGGTCACTCAGCGTGGGGGTCCGCGGCGCCGGCAATGCCCCGGACCGCCACGCAATCGTAGCCGCCCGCGCGAGGCTTCGCCACATGTTGCCCCCGCGCGGGGATGCTACCGGCGAAACAACAGCGAGGGGCCGCGCGTACAGTGGGCAACAGGAGTGATCCCATGCTCGGTCTCATCGGTCTCGCCGTCGCCTTCGGCGCCTCGTGGTTCGGCTACAGCACCGCCCGCCGCTTCGTGCGCGAACGGCTGCGTTACGTGGAGTCGGCGCTCTCGCCCGGTGCGGCGATCATGGTGGGACTCGTCGCCGCGATCGTGGCGTATCCAGTGGCCTGGCTCCTTCCGCTCATCGGTCCCGGGACCGCGCTGGTCTTCGGCCTCGGCACCGGCCTCGGCGCGCGCGCCGGCGCCGTCGACGTCAAGCGAGGTTACCGGATCACCGGCGGCTGACCTGTCGAGTCGCGGCCGCGACGCCTGATGAACCGCAGCAGGAACGCGACCGCGACGAGTCCGATCCCGATCCACCGCACCGGTTCGAACTCGAGTCGCACGCCGGTGAGGAACACGAAGACGCCCGCGACCGCGATCACGAGCTTCGCCGTCATCCGCTCCTTCATGGCAGGTCCTCACGCACCGTGCCGGGGATCTCGAGCACGAAGTCGGCGCCGAACGCCTTCGACGGCGTCATGAAGCCCGTCGGGACGCCGCCGGCGAGCAACCGCTCCGCCGCGCGCACCGCGGAGATGGCCGTGAGCCGGTAGCCGTTCGGCGCCGTGAGACGGGCGCGCACGCGCACTCCGCTCGCATCCTGCGCTTCGCCCCACACCTGGCTCTGCGTGCGCGCGAGGGTCTCGGCGCCCGGTCCCGAGGGACGGCGCTTCAGCTGCGAGAGCATCAGGCGCTTCACCGCCGGGAGGCGCAGCACGGGCTCGACGAGTCGCATCATCCGCATGGTGCGCAATCCGGAGGGCGACGTGGCCATGTAGGTGGTGATGTTCGGGATGCCGGTGCTGTGAAAGGCCGTGGAAACGTCGCCCCACGGGATGGTCACGCAGAGCCGGGACTTGTCGGCGAACGCCACCGTGCGCGAGCGCCATGCCGTCGCAACGCGTTCGATCTTCCCGTTCCGGCGGATCGCGCCGCCGAGCCCGAGCCCTTCGATGACCGTCGCCGCAGTGCCGTGCGACGGTCCGGTGCCGCCGCTGAACGCGAGTTCGAGCGACGTCGCGCCGGGCAACCGCTGCTTGAGATGCGCCGCGAGACAATCCGTGGGCACCACGTCGAAGCCGACGCCGGGAAGCAGCGTGATGCCGGCCTCGCGCGCCCGCTCGTTCGCGATCGCGAGCCGCTCGAATACGGCGATCTCGCCCGTGATGTCGAGGTAGTGCACGCCCATGTCGAGACAGGCCTCGAGCATCCCGCTGACCGTACGGAAGAACGGTCCGGCGCAATGCAGCACCGCCCCCATGCCCGCGAGCGCCGATCGCAGCGCGGCCGCGTCATCGAGCGACACGGGACGCGCCTCGAGTCCGTGCTGCGCGGCGAGTGCGCGCACCGACTCGGCGTTCCGGCCGGAGAGCACGGGCCTGAGACCGCGGGCGAGCGCTTCGGCGAGGATCAGGCGGCCGGTGTAGCCGGTGACGCCGTAGATGAGCAGTGGCTTGACCACTCAGCGCACCGGACCGACCATCGGAGGGATCACGTACGGACCGAGGTGCGGGCCGGGATTCTGCCAGGCGGCGCGGAGCGCCATGGAGAGCGTGGTGCGCGTGTCCTCGGGATAGACGATCGCGTCGATGAAGCCGCGCGCGCCGGCGTAGCGCGCGTCGAGTTGATGCTCGTAGTCCTCGCGCATCTCGGCCATCGAGACCTGCACCGCATCGGCCGGTTCGCGACCGGCGAGCTTCGCCGCCGTGACCGCGGGGCCATGCACCGCGGAGACGGCGGCTTCGCCTTCCATCACCGCCATGCGCCCGGTGGGCCACGAGAAGATGAAGTCCGGGTCGAAGCCCTGACCCGCCATCGCGTAATAGCCCGCGCCCGACGCGTGGTTGACGGTGAGCACGAGCTTCGGCACCGTCGCCGTCGCCATCGCCTCGACCCAGCGCGCGCCCGCGCGGATGATCCCCTCCTGCTCGGCCTCCTTGCCCACCATGAAGCCCGAGACGTCCTGCACGAAGAGCAGCGGGATGCCCTGCCGGTCGCACCGGTCGATGAAGAAGGCGACCTTCTCCGCGCTCTCGGCGTAGATGATGCCGCCGAAGCGCGGCTGTTCGCCCGGGCGGCCCTTGATGAGACCGCGCGCGTTCGCGATCACGCCGACGGGGATCCCTTCGATGCGCGCGTCGCCGCAGATCAGTTCCTTCGCGAGGTTCGGCTGGAACTCGTCGAGCGAGCCGCCGTCGAGCACCGCGCGCAGCACCGCGTGCATGTCGTATGACATGCGATGATCGGCCGGCAGCGCGTCGTAGAGCGTGACCGGATCGAGACCGGGCGGCAGGTCGGGATCATGCGGCGCGACGCGCGGCGGCGGCGCGAGCCGCTGCACGAGTTCGCGCACCTTCGCGAGGCAGGCCGTGTCGTCCTCGAGCGCGTAGTGCGCGACACCGCTCACCTCGGTGTGCATCGCCGCGCCGCCGAGCGTCTCGCCGTCGACCGTCTGTCCGGTCGCGCCCTTCACGAGATTCGGGCCGCCGAGCCCCATGAACGACGTCCCCTTCACCATCAGGATCACGTCGCTGAGCGCGGGCAGGTAGGCGCCGCCCGCCACGCACTGTCCCATCACCGCGGCGATCTGCGGGATGCGCAGGTAGCGACGCATGAGCGAGTTGTAGTAGAAGATCCGCGCCGCGCCGTACTGTCCCGGGAAGACGCCGCCCTGATACGGGAGGTTCACGCCCGCCGAGTCGACGAGGTAGAGGATCGGGATCCGGCAGCGCATCGCGCACTCCTGCGCGCGCAGGATCTTGGGAATGGTCTCGGGCCACCACGAACCGGCCTTCACCGTCGCATCGTTGGCCACGACGACGCACTCGCGTCCGTGCACCTGCACGATGCCGGTGATCACGCCGGCACCGGGAGCCTCACCGTCGTACAGATCGTGCGCGACGAGAAGGCCGAACTCCAGGAAGTGCGAACCAGGATCCTTGAGCGCGGCCACGCGCTCACGCGCCGTGAGCTTGCCCTGCGCATGCTGTTTCGCGATGCGGTCGGGGCCGCCGCCCAGGCGCAGACGCTGCTCCAACTCGCGGCAGGCCGCCGAGAGGGCGCGGAGGCGGCCCGGCGTCGGCGTCGCCACCTCGGACGAGGCGCGTCCCACGCTCACGCTTCCTGATGCCGTGCGGCGAACCACTCGCGGATATAGTCGACCAGCGCGGACGTCGGCGTGCCGGGGCCGAAGAGCTTGCCGACGCCCATGGTCTCGAGCGCCTCCATGTCCTCCTTCGGGATGATGCCGCCACCCGTGATGAGGATGTCCTCGCGACCCTGTTCGGCGAGGAGCGCGCGGACGCGCGGAAAGAGCGTCATGTGCGCGCCGGAGAGGATCGAGAGGCCGACGACGTCGGCATCCTCCTGCACCGCGGCGCTCGCGATCATCTCGGGCGTCTGGTGGAGGCCGGTGTAGATGACCTCCATGCCGGCATCGCGGAGGGCGGCGGCGACGACCTTCGCGCCGCGATCGTGGCCGTCGAGGCCGGGCTTCGCGACGAGGACTCGGATGGGACGTGTCATGCGGGGAATTCTACCCCTGCGGCGTCCCGACTACCAGCGCATGAGCGAAGCCCGGCCGGTGCCCGCGCGCGAGTGAGAGACGTCGCGCGGCTCCTGCCAACTGACGCCGGTGCGGTCGGCGACGCTGAACCGCAGCGCCAGCCCCGACGCCCCGGGCTCGCCGTTGATCGGGACCCCGAAGTCGACGCGGTACACACGCTTGCCACCCGACGGGAAGCTGCCGAGGAGCGAGAGCCCGGCCGAACTCCGCACCGGGGTCGGCGCGCCGTACGGCACGTCGCCGGCCCAGAGTCGTCCCGCGTCGACGAACGCCGCCAGCGCGAAGTCCGCGCGGCGCGCGAACCAAGGCGTGAGCATCCGCTCCTCGACGCGCATCACCACGCGCTGCCCGCCGGCGCCGCGCGAGCCGGGGAAGCCCACCAGTCCGCCGTCGGGATCACGCAACGTGAGCTGCGCCGGAAAGACGAGATTGTGCAGGCTCGCTGCCGAAAGGCTCATCACGCGCGTCCGGCGCGGCGACGTGATCCTGTGCCATGAGAGTCGCGAGCTCGCGACGACGCCGTCCCAGTCCCCGCCGTTGCCGAGCGCGGGCCTCGCCTCGGCGCGTATGCTCACGGCCGCGAACGAACTCGCGCTGCCAACGCCGGCGTAGAGGTCGTACGCGATGAGCAGGTCGCGCGCGGTGCTCGAACGCCACAGCCCCGGCGCGACGAGGACGTTCAGTTGCACGCCCGTGGGCGCGTCCTGCGTTCCGCGCAACGCGTCGAATCGTTCGACCGTCTGGAAGCGCAGCGCGCGCAGACCGCCGACCACCGCGAGGCGGCTGACACCGAAGTCGGGATAGCGACCGGAAAGCACCGAGTCGCCGGTCGAAACGAGTCCGGAGTCGGAGACGATCACGACCTCGTTCGTCGTGCGCACGTCCGTGCCGAGGAACATCACGCCCGCGAGTCCCACCACGCGATCGCGCCGATAGGTGCCGACGCGTTTCACCCACCCGAGGTGATACGCCGAGCGTTGCGTGCGCACCGCCCCGGGGTCGCCGACGGGACGGAGGAGGCTCGCGTACCGGGTCTCCTGGGTCAGGCCCGCGTGCAGGGCGAAGCGCTGCCCGTCGCTCAGGAAGGGCTCCGCGTACGACGCCAGCAGCAGACCGCCGAGCGGCCGGTGCTCGAGTTGGAGCGACGCGACCGCGGGCCGGCCGAGCACGCCGTACTGCGCGAGGCTGAGGCCGATCCCGGGTCGGTACGCGCCGCCGCGTTCGGCCGAGGCGACGATCGCGAGGCCGCGACCGTCGAAATCGAGCGTGCCGACGCGGACGCCGTCGATGCCGCCATTCGCGATACTGCCGCCCAACACCCACGGCAACTCGTTCACGACGTCCACTCGGATGCGCACACGGCCGGGGCCGTCGGGAATCGCGGTGACGGCGGCGGACGCGATGAACGGTTGCAGGCGCAGCATGCGCTCGGACTCGCGGCGGTCGCGTTCGATGCAGCGCGTTCCGGGCTTCATCCGCACGTAGGCGCGGATCACCTCGGTCTCGTGGCGCGCCGTCTCGAGTCCCACCGCCTCGGTGGTGGCCTCGAGCGCGCGCTCCGCCGCATTCCGCGGGGAGGGCACGTGCCGGCGAATGTCGATGCGCGAGATGGTCTCGCCGGCGCAGACGGCCCGCGCGAGCGCCGGTCGGATCACGGCTGGAGGAGGGGGCGCGTCGGCGATGAGCATGGTCTTTCACCGAAAGCTACGGCTGCCTCGCGCCCTGCAAAGTGGATTAATGCTTTCGCGCGATGCGTCTCATCCCCGCGAGATCCCTCAGGACTCCTTGCGCGCGACGAGCAGCATCTCGCCCGAGCGCCGCGTGAGCGGCCGGTCGGCGAACGAGTCCCATGCCTGCTCGACCACCAGCCCCGCGTCGAGCATGAGTTCGGCGAGCCTCGTGGCCGTGTATAGCCGGATGCGGTGCTCGCGATGCTCGGTTTTCCGCTTGCCCTGCCAGGTCGACTTGATCGTCAGGAAGCCCGAGAGCGGATCGAACTCGCGGTCCTGCGCGATGATCGTCCCGTCCTTGGTGGTCCACCAGTCGCTCGGCAGGAACTTGGCCATCACGCCGTCGCGGCTGCCGCCCTGCCACACGAGGAGTCCGCCCGGCTTGAGCACGCGGGCGAATTCGCGGATGACCTTCGCGTCGTCGCGCGCGTCGCCGAAGAAGCCGAAGCTGGTGAAGAGATTGAGCACCGCGTCGAAGCGTCCGGTCCAGCGCGCCGGCAACGTGCGCATGTCGCCGCGCCGGTAGCGCAGCGTGCGCGC
>JAYTNC010000174.1:0-2211 GCA_043748515.1 Gemmatimonadota bacterium
ACTCACCGGCGCGCTGCAGCACCCGCTCGGCTCGTACCTCCTGCAACGCGGCCTTCCCACGCTCGCCATTCGCGTCGAGCGCGCGCAGGCGACCGCGCAGGTGCTGGCCTGGCGACTCGCCGAGGACGCGCGCGTTCGGCGCATCCACTTTCCCGGCCTGCCCGGACAGGACCCGCGCGGACTCGTCGGCAAACAGATGTCCGGCCCAGGCAGCGTCATGAGTTTCGAACTCGCGAGCGACGACCCGATGGTGATGCGCGCGTTCGTCGGCGCGCTCAAGCTCATCACGCCCGCGGTGAGCCTTGGCTCCACCGACACGCTCATCCAACCGCCGGCGGTGCTCACGCATCGCGTCGTGAATGCCGAGGCGCGCGCCAGCACCGGCATCAGCAGCGGACTGCTGCGCCTGAGCGTCGGACTCGAGGACCCGCGCGACCTCTGGGCCGACCTCGAACGCGCGCTCGCGGTGGTGCCGAGCGAGTCGAGCACGCATACTGCGGAGATGCTGCTCGCGACCGCGCGGTGATCACCGCACTCCCCGACCGTCCTCGCTGGGACGACCACGACGACCTCGACCTCCAGACGCTCACCGGCGACGCGGAGGCCGAAGTCTGCGTGATCGGACTCGGCGGCACCGGACTCTCGTGCATCACCGAGGCGCTCGCACTCGGCGCGCGGTCGGTGATCGGGATCGACGCCGTGGGTGTCGCGGCGGGCGCGGCGGGCCGCAACGGTGGCTTCCTGCTCTCGGGCACCGCCGACTACCACCACGATTCGGTGACGCGGCTGGGCCGTGATCGCGCGGTCGCGATCGCACGACTCACGAACGACGAGATCCAGCGCATCGCGCGCGAGGTGCCCGATGCAGTACGCGTCACGGGCTCGTTGCGCATCGCCTCGAGTGCCGAAGAGCTCGACGACTGCGAGGCGCAGCGCGTGCAGATGGTCGCCGACGGATTTGCCGTGGAGTCGTACGAGGGACCGGAAGGACGCGGCCTCATGATCCCGACCGACGCCGTCTTCCAGCCGATGCGCCGCTGCCGCACGCTCGCCGCGCGCGCACTCGGGCAGGGTGCGCGACTCTTCGGTCGCAGCGCCGCGCGCGAGGTCGGGGCCGGCACGGTGCGCACGAACACCGGCACCGTCCGCGCGCGTCACGTGATCTCCTGCGTCGACGGCCGGCTCGAGTTGCTCTTCCCGTCGCTCGTCGGCGAGGTGCGCAGCGCGCGACTGCAGATGCTCGCCTCGGCGCCGGCGCCGGAGGTCTCGTTCACGCGCCCCGTCTCGACGCGCTACGGCTACGACTACTGGCAGCAGCTCGCCGACGGCAGCGTGCTCCTCGGCGGTGGCCGCGATGTCGACGCAGAGGCGGAATGGACCACCGACTCCACTCCGAGCGCGACCGTCCAGGACTTCCTCACGCGCACGTTGCGCGACGGACTCGGCGTCCGCGCCGAGATCACGCACCGCTGGGGCGCGAACGTCTCGTACACGGAGAGCGGCATGCCGCTCTTCCGCGACCTCGGTGGCGGCGTGCGTGTGGTCGGCGCGTACAGCGGCACCGGCAACGTCGTCGGCGCGCTCCTCGGGCGGGCCGCCGCGCAGCACGCGCTCACCGGCCGTTCCGCACTCTCCGACCCTTTCGTGGGCTGACCATCATGCGCTGGGACCGACCCTCGCTGCACGAGACCGTGCTCTCGCTCCCCGGCTGGGTGGTCGGGCGCGTCGACTACGACCAGGTCTACGCGACCGACGACGACCGCATGCGACTCGCGATCGAGCTCGCGTCGGAGAACGTCGCGCGCGATTCGGGCGGTCCGTTCGGCGCGGCGGTCTTCGAGCGCGACTCGGGGCGGCTGATCGCCGTCGGCGTGAACAGCGTCATGCGCCTCAACAACAGCACCGCGCACGCCGAGATGATCGCGCTGCAACTCGCCGAGCGCCGCATCGCGTCGTACACGCTCGCGGCCGACGGGCATCCGGCGCACGAGCTCTTCACCTCGTGCGCCCCCTGTGCGATGTGCCTCGGCGCGGTGCTCTGGAGCGGCGTCACCCGCGTGGTCATCGCCGCGCAGCGCGAGGACGCCGAGCGGATCGACTTCGACGAAGGGCCGGTCTTCGCCGAGAGCTACGCCTACCTGCGCGCGCGCGGGATGGAGATCGTCACCGGCCTGCTGCGCGACGAGGCGCGTGCGGTACTCGAGGATTACA
>JAYTNC010000175.1:0-1834 GCA_043748515.1 Gemmatimonadota bacterium
GGCCACGGCCGCGTGGTGAACATCGCGAGCGTGGCCGGGCTCTCGGGCGGCCCGTACATCACCGCCTACGTCTCCGCGAAGCACGCGATGGTCGGCTTCACGCGCGCGCTGGCGGCGGAGTACCGCGACAAGGGCGTGCTCTTCAACGCCGTCTGCCCCGGCTATACCGACACCGACATGGTGAGCGGCGCGGTGACGAAGGTCGTCGCGAAGACCGGCATCGCCGCGGAAGCCGCGGTGGAGCGGATCCTCAAGGACAGCGGCCAGCAGCGACTGGCCACGGTGGACGAGGTGGCCGAGGCGGCGGTGGCCTTCTCGCTGCCTACGTGCACCGTGAGCGGCGAGACGCAGCTCGTGATGGGCGGGACCGCATGACCGCCCCCGCGCTCGATCCCGAGACGCGGCTGCAGGGCGATGACCACGAGGCGCTGCGCCTCTGGCTGCGGCTCTTCACCTGCACGACCATGATCGAGCGCACCGTGGACCAGATGCTCAAGCGCGAGTTCGGTTCGTCGCTCGCGCGCTTCGACGTGCTCGCCCAGCTCGAGCGCGCGCCCGACGGCCTGCGCATGGGCGAGCTCTCCGCGGGCACGCTCACCACCAACGGCAACGTCACCTGGCTCGTTGCCGCGCTCGAGGCGGAGAGCTTCGTGAAGCGGCGCCCTTCACCCGACGATCGCCGCGCCGTCGTCGTCCGCCTCACCGCCGCGGGCCGCCGGCACTTCGCGACCATGGCCGGCGTGCACGAATCCCTGATCGCGCGACTCTTCGACGGACTCAGCGCCGCCGAACGCCGCACCATGCATACGCTGCTCGGCACCGTGAAACAGCATCTCCGACTCGAGAGGACCGCCTGATGTCGTCCCCGGACCCCATGCTCGCGATGCGCCGGCCCCTCGCCGCGCGCACCTTCACGCACTTCGGCTGGTCGACGGCGCACGAGGGCCGCGTCGGCATCGTCACGCTCGACCGGCCCGAGCGGAAGAACCCGCTCACGTTCGAGTCGTACGCCGAACTGCGCGACCTCTTCCGCGATCTCGCGTACGCCTCCGACGTGCGCGCGATCGTGCTCACCGGCGCGGGCGGCAACTTCTGCTCCGGCGGCGACGTCTTCGAGATCATCGAGCCGCTCACGCGGATGGCCGTGCCCGAACTGCTCGCCTTCACGCGCATGACCGGCGATCTCGTGAAGGCGATGCGCGCCTGTCCGCAGCCGATCATCGCCGCGGTCGACGGCGTGGCGGCGGGCGCGGGGGCGATCCTCGCGATGGCGTCGGACCTCCGCCTCGCGACGCCGCGCTCGCGAACCGCCTTCCTCTTCACGCGCGTGGGGCTCGCCGGCTGCGACATGGGCGCCTGCGCGCTGCTGCCGCGGATCATCGGGCAGGGCCGCGCGAGCGAGTTGCTCTTCACCGGACGCAACATGGACGCGGCCGAAGGCGAACGCTGGGGCTTCTACAACGCGATCGTCGAACCCGACGCACTGCTCGCCGAAGCGACGAAGCGCGCCGCCGACCTCGCGAGCGGCCCGGCCTTCGCGCATGCGATGACCAAGGCGATGCTGCAACAGGAGTGGAACGTCTCGGTCGACCAGGCGATCGAGATGGAAGCGCAGGCACAGGCGCTCTGCATGGGGACGCAGGACTTCCGGCGCGCGTTCGAGGCCTTTGCGGCCAAGCGATCGCCCGTCTTCGAGGGCGACTGACGTGTCGGCGCCCATGGCGAGCGACCACTTCGCGTGGCCCTTCTTCTCGGACGTGCACCGCGCGCTCGCAGCGGAGGCGGCGCGCTGGGTCGTCGGACAGCACATCGACCCGAAGGACACCGATGCCGC
>JAYTNC010000176.1:0-4763 GCA_043748515.1 Gemmatimonadota bacterium
ACGCGCCGGGCGCGCGCACGACGCCACCGGAGGCCGTCGGGTCGTCACGCGGCGGGAGCGTGTCGGTCACGCTGCGCCGGCCGACATGATAGTGCACGATGAACTGTGCCGACTCGGGGCTCGTGCGAGGGAAGCCACGTGCGACGAGTTCGGTCTCGATCGCCGAGGAGATCAGGCGTGCCTGGGCGTCCTCGGGCACGACGGCGCCTTCGGTGCGCGCGAGTCCGTCGCCGTCGGGCGGGCTCCAGGCCCATCCGCTGCCCGCGGCGATGCTCACGTCGGGCGCACGGTGGTAACTGACGGTGGGTCCGCAGGCCGAGAGCGCTGCGGCGGTCCGGCGCTGTCAGCGGTCCCGCACGGAGTGCTCAGGGGGAGTCCCACACCGCGGTGAGGGAGGGAGAACCTTCCCGCCTCCTGCGGAAAACGGTACGTTCCCGCCGTTCCAGCACGTCCCCCCGCTCGCTCATGAGGCTACGGATGTCCATGCGATCCCTGCGCGCCGCCTTCGGGCTCGGCGCCGCTCTCCTGCTGACGGTCGGCGGCTGTGCGCGCGCCCAGGACCAGCCATTGCCCCCGGGAGTGAAGGCCGGGCCGTGGACCGACCTGCTCGGTGGCGGCGCCGCGACGCACTGGCGCGGGTATCGGCTCGACACGCTGCCCCAGGCGTGGAGCCACGATGCCGCGACGGGCGTGCTCACGCGCACTCGCTTCGGCGGCGACATCGTCACGCGGCAGCAGTTCACCGACTTCGAGTTCGTGATCGAGTGGAAGGTCGGGCCCGGCGGCAACAACGGCATCTTCTACCACGCGACCGAGGCGACCGAGGTCATCTACGAGAACGCGCCGGAGATGCAGATCCTCGACAACGCGCGGCATCGCGACGGCCGGAACCTCCTGACCTCCGCCGGCGCGAACTACGCGCTCGACGCGCCGTTGCGCGACGTGACGCGGCCGGTGAGCGAGTGGAACCAGTCGCGCGTCGTGGTGATCGGCAGTCACGTGGAGCACTGGATGAACGGCGTCAAGCTGCTCGAGTACGAACTCTGGACGCCCGAGTGGACGGCGAAGGTGGCGAAGACGAAGTTCGCGCAGTGGCCCACCTACGGGCTCGCCCGCCGCGGCCACATCGGACTGCAGGAGCATGGCGACGTCGTGAGCTTCCGCGACATCCGCGTGCGGGAGCTGTCGCGATGATCAAGACACGCCTCGCGATCATGATGTTCCTCCAGTACTTCGTCTGGGGGGCCTGGTTCGTCACCATGGGCACCTACCTGGGGCAGACGCTCCAGTTCAGCGGCCAGCAGATCGGGGCCGCGTACGGCGCGACGGCGATCGCCGCGCTCGTCTCGCCGTTCTTCATCGGCATGGTCGCCGACCGCTTCATCAACTCGGAGAAGCTGCTCGCCGTGCTGCATCTCGCCGGCGGCGGACTGCTCTACATGGTGTCGTTGCAGCAGGGCTTCGGGACCTTCTATCCGCTGCTGATCGTCTACGCGCTCTGCTACATGCCGACGCTCTCGCTCAGCAACTCGATCTCGTTCCACCACATCAAGAATCCGGCGAAGGAGTTCCCGCTCATCCGCGTGCTCGGCACGATCGGCTGGATCGCG
This sequence comes from Gemmatimonadota bacterium, assembly GCA_043748515.1. Classification (GTDB taxonomy): domain Bacteria; phylum Gemmatimonadota; class Gemmatimonadetes; order Gemmatimonadales; family Gemmatimonadaceae; genus Pseudogemmatithrix. The sequence goes on from JAYTNC010000176.1 coordinate 1,611, forward strand.
GCGGGCATCCTGATCGGCAAGGTGCTCAAGGCCGACGCGCAGGCGCTGCCGATGCAGATCGCCGCGGCGGGCAGCATCGCGCTCGGCTTGTTCTCGTTCGCACTCCCGGCCACGCCGCCGCGCGGCGGCGGCCGGCCCTTCACCGCGCGCGACGCGTTCGGGCTCGACGCGCTCAAGCTGCTCAAGCATCGCGACTTCCTCGTGTTCACGCTCGGCAGCTTCCTGCTCTGCATCCCGCTGCAATTCTACTACTCGTTCACCAATCTCTATCTCAACGAGATCGGCGCCCCGGACCCCGCGTTCATCCAGACCTTCGGGCAGATGAGCGAGATCGTGTTCATGCTCGTGCTCCCGGTGCTGCTGCTGCGCTTCGGGATCAAGGGCATCATGCTCGGCGGCATGCTCGCGTGGGCGCTCCGCTACTTCGCGTTCGCCGCCGGCGACGCGGCGAGCGGGATGTGGATGATCTACGCCGGCATCCTGCTGCACGGCATCTGCTACGACTTCTTCTTCGTGAGCGGGCAGATCTACACCGACCAGCGCGCGGGCGAGTCGATCCGCGCGGCGGCGCAGGGCTTCATCAACTTCGTGACCAACGGCCTCGGCTACTTCGTCGGCGCGTTCGTCTCGGGGCGCGTCGTCGATGCCTACGCGTCGATCGACGCGAGCACGGGCCTCACGACGCACGACTGGGCGCGCATCTGGCCGATCCCCGCCTACGGGGCGCTCGTGGTGTTCTTCCTGTTCCTGGTGACGTTCAAGACCGATTCGAAGGTTCCCACTCCCGCCCGCTGAGGACTGACCGATGTCGCTCAAGGATCTCGATCGTCGCACCTTCGTCGGTGGCCTCGCGGCCGCCGGAGCCGCCGCGGCGATCCCGCGCGAACTCCACGCGCTCGCCGACCGTCAGCCAGGCCAGCAGCAGAAGCTCCGCATCGCCTGCATCGGCGTGGGCGGCATGGGGTTCAGCGACGTGCGCGGCGTCAGCGGCGAGCAACTCGTCGCCTTCGCCGACGTCGACTGGCGCAGCGCCGAACGCGCGTTCCGCGCGTACCCGAACGCGAAGCGCTACAAGGACTACCGCGAGATGCTCGAGAAGGAGCGCAACAACATCGACGCGGTGACGGTCTCCACGCCCGACCACGTGCATGGTGCCGCGGCGATGATGGCGCTCAAGATGGGCAAGCATGTGTATTGCCAGAAGCCGCTCGCGCGCACGATCGGCGAGGTGCGCGCGCTCAAGGCCGAGGCGGCCGCGCGTCCGCGGCAGATCACGCAGATGGGCAATCAAGGGCACTCGGCCGAGGGCATCCGGCTCATCCGCGAGTGGGTCGAGGCGGGACTGATCGGGCCGGTGCGGCGCGTGGAGTACTGGACCAACCGTCCGATCTGGCCGCAGGCTATCAGCCGTCCGACCGCGGCGCACAACGTGCCCGAGACGATGGACTGGGATCTCTGGCTCGGACCTGCGGCCGCGCGGCCGTTCTCGCCGGCGTACGCGCCGTTCAACTGGCGCGGCTGGTGGGACTTCGGCACCGGCGCGATGGGCGACATGGCCTGTCACCTCATGGACGCGGCGTATTGGACACTCGGCCTCAAGTATCCGTCGCGCATCACGCCGGAAAGCACGCTGCTCTTCTCTGAGACGGCGCCGGCGTCGGAGCGGATCGAGTACGAGTTCCCGGCGATCGGGAATCGCCCCGCGGTGACGCTCACTTGGCGCGATGGTTCGCTCTTCCCGCCGCGGCCCGAGGGCTGGAGCGAGGCGGAGGACTGGCCGTTCGATCGTGAAGGCGGTCAGCTCTGGCACGGCGACAAGGGGATGATCCTCGCCGGCACCTACGCCGAGAATCCGCGCCTGCTCGATCCGCAGGTCGCGGCGCAGGTGGCTGCGACTCCGGTACCGAAGAAGTACGCGCGCACCGAGGGTGTCTACAAGGAGTGGATCAGCGCGATCAAGGAAGGGAAGCAGGCGGGGAGCGACTTCGCGGGTTATGCCGGGCCGATGACGGAGATGATCCTGATCGGCTGCCTCGCGACGCGCATGGGGCGGTCGCTGGAGATGGATCCGGTGACGGGCGTGATCAAGAATGCGACGCCGCCGTCGGAGTGGGTCAATCCTACTTTCCGTTCGGGCTGGACGCTTTAGCCCTTCACGATCGATGAAGGCTCAAGGATGAAAGAGGGCGGGCCGTACGGCCCGCCTTCCTTCATCCTTCTGCTTTCATCCTCTTCGGATCAATCGCATGCGCGTGCTCGTGGAAGCATATGTGGATCAGCTGGACACCGCCCTCGCCGCCGAGCGCAACGGCGCCGGCCGCCTCGAACTCTGCGGCCCCGGCGAGGGGGGACTCACGCCCTCGCCCGAGCTGCTCGCGGCCGTGATGGCCACGGTGCGCATCCCCGTGCATGCGATGGTGCGGCCGCGCACGGGGGACTTCGTGTACGGCGATGCCGAGTTCGCGCAGATGCGTGACGAGGTGGCGATGATCAAGGCGTCGGGGGCGGCCGGAGTCGTGCTCGGCATCTCGATGCCCGACGGCACGCTCGACGTACCGCGCCTGCGCGAGCTGATCGCGCTCGCGCGGCCGATGCGCGTGGGCGTGCACCGCGCGTTCGATCGCACGCCCGATGCGGACGCGGCGCTCGACCAGTTGATCGAGATGGGTGTGGATGTGATCCTCGCGGCGGGGCATGCACCGACCGCGGAGGAGGGGATCGCGACGCTGGCGCGCCTTCTCGCGCGCGCCGCGGGCCGCACGGTGGTCATGCCGGGCGGCGGCGTGCGCGCGCACAACGTGCGGCGCATCATCAGCGAGACGGGCGTGCACGAGGTGCACGCCCGCGCCTCCGACGCCGCCGCGTTCGCCGAGCTCTGCGCCGCGGTGCGTCGTTAGTTGTGCCGCGGCGCGCACTCGCCAGCCGACCCCATGGACCGTATGTTCCCGCCGCCACCACCGCCCTCACGAGGACCTCCATGACGCACCCGTCCCCCTCGCTCGACACCAGTCTCCGCGCCCGCTTCCTCCGCACCGCGGCGATCGCGCTCGTGCTCACGGTCGCCAGCGCCTCGTTCGCGTTCGCGCACGACATGTTCCTCAAGCCGACGCGCTTCTTCGCGCCGGAGAACGCGGAGGTTCGCGTGCGCGTGCT